>JAUYES010000195.1 GCA_030691225.1 Holophaga sp.
GCCTTCCAGGGCCCCCAGAAGATCAAGGGCACTCGGCGATCTTCATCATGCGGGTGGCCATGACTGGTGGGATCCTCGGGGTCATCAATCATCACGTTTGGACGAAATGCCAGCAGAAGATCACCCGAGCGCCCGGCCACGAAACTTAGGCGTAAACGCTCGCGAATAGGACGCCCGGCTGGATTGGCATTGCTGGGGAGAGCCAAGGCTTCCATTTCCTCAGCAGAACAGGCTTCGACAATATCGAGGTCCTTGCGAGCCAGCTCTATTGCTACTCGTAAAACCTCGCTCCTATTCTTTCCACTCGCGTGCAAGGCGGCTTTATCTAGGTGAAATTGAGGAGAATCGGATTCCAGGAATAGCGCGCGGTCGGTATCCAGGCGTTGCCCCACGGCGCGATTCAAGGCTCGCCCCCACGCTCGGAGATTCAAGCGCTTCGCGGGATGGCCCTGGGCTTCGAGGCGCTCGGGAAAATCACCACTGCCGTGATCGGCGGTAAGCACCACCCACGCAGCAGGAACACGCGATTGCAATCGCACGAGAAAGGCGCCGAGCGCCTTATCCAAACGACGAACCTGATCCCGCATTTCTGGCCCTTGATTGCCAAATTCGTGGCCCACGTAATCCGAAGCCGAAAGACTCAGCGCCAGGAGATCTGTGCTCCGCCGACGGCCCAGGGCTTCGTGCTCAATGAGTGCTTCGGCCGCATCCAGAATGCTTTGATCGAAAAAGGGCGAGGCCTTGAAGCGTTTCCAAAAGGCTGCATCCACCGGCATGCCGACCCCCTGAATCAGCCTTGGGAGGCCGAAGGCCACTGGCTTTCCACGGATGATGAAACTACCGCCGGATTCCGGTTGTCCGCTCGAAGCCTCCCAGAAAAAACTTCTCGACTGAGCCTGCTCGAGAAAGCGGCGGTTGTGCGCTTGCAGCCAATCGGGCAAGGACTTCGCATAGGCCGTTGAGGTTGTAAATCCAAGGCCCGGTTCGAACCAATAGACCCCATTCCCCTGAGCACCCGCCATGAAAATGGACGCACGATCCTTCCCCGTCATGGCAAAACTTCGCCCATTGGGAATCTGATTTCGGACCCACTGCCCCAGCGTGGTGCCTCGGAAATGCAACGCACTGGCGCCACGCTCCGGCGCCCCCACAATCGGAGAGGTGGGATCACTCACGCATTTAACGGGTTTCCCCGTCGAGCCATCCACCCAGCGATTCTCTGTGATGCCTGTGTTAGCCGGATGGCGGCCGGTCAGGATCACCGAATGCCCAGGCCCAGTCTCGGTGTAACCATGATCCTGGTAGGCCGATTGAAAGGCCGTCCCTTCCCGCGCGAGGCGCCCCAACCCACCCGGCAGATCCTTGCCCCAGCGCGCCATGAGCTCCGCCGAGAACTGATCAACGGTAATTACAACCACCAAGGGTGGACGCGACGCAGCCAAAGGCAAAACGACGAGACAGGGCAGGAATAAGCGAAGCAAACGCATGAAGGCTCCGAGACGGTTCCTCCAACATACCCAAAGCGAAACCAGTTCCAAGCGATAAGGCCGTGACATTTGCGTGGGAAAGGCTGGAAATACTCGCAAGGCAAAGGGACGAGGGGGCCTATCGCACCGTAGGCGGCCATGCAGCCCCAGAGGTTTTGTGTTTCGATACCCTGGATTTTTACTTTCCTAAGATAGCTGTTCCGTTCCATCAGAAAAGATGAAACGCCAAGACACGAAGACGCCAAGAAAACCTCAAAGCTCCGGTGCGGCTGGTCGCCGGATTCCACCGATCCATGAAGAACAAAAAAATGGGCCCAAATTTGGGCCCATTTTTAGGCTTACCAAAAAACCTTACCCCATCGTCGCGACCATCACGGCCTTGATGGTGTGCATGCGGTTTTCGGCTTCGTCGAAGACCACGCTATGGCGGCTGCGGAAGACTTCGTCGGTCACTTCGCGGATATCGAAGCCCAACTCTTTTTGTTCCTTGGCGAGCTTGGTTTCGAAATCGTGAAAGGCGGGCAGGCAATGGAGGAAGAGCACATCGGCGTTGCCAGTGGCCTTGATCATTTCCATGGTCACCTTGTAGGGCGTCAGCTGCTTCACGCGCTCGGGGATCTGGGCTTCTTCGCCCATGCTGGCCCACACGTCGGTGTAGAGCACATCGGCGCCCTTAACGGCTTCTTCCATGTTGTTGCAGACTTCGATGATGGCGCCGGTTTCCTTGGCGGCTTCGCGGGCGGCGGCCAGCACCTTGGGATCGGGAGCCAGGCTATCGGGGCCGAGGGCCACGAAGTGCATGCCGGTCTTGGCGGCGCCATACATCAGGGCGTAGCTCATGTTGTTGCGGATATCGCCGCAGAAAACGAGCTTCACCTTGTTGAGGGGCTTGGCGCAATGCTCTTCGATGGTGAGGAAATCCGCCAGGATCTGCGTGGGGTGATCTACATCCGTGAGGCCGTTCCACACGGGCACGCCGGAGAACTTGGCCAGGCACTCGACCACTTCCTGCTTGTAGCCGCGATACTCAATGCCGTCGTAGAAACGACCCAGCACCTTGGCGGAATCTTCCAGGGATTCCTTCTTGCCCATCTGGGAGCTATTGGAATCCAGGAAGGTGACGTGGGCACCTTCTTCCAGTGCGCCCACTTCGAAGGCGCAACGGGTGCGGGTGGAGGCCTTTTCGAAGAGCAAAACAACGTTCTTGCCCTTGAGCAGGTAGTTGAAGACACCCTGTCGCTTCTTGGTCTTCAGATCGTGGCTGAGGTCCAGGAGGTAGCGAACTTCCGAGGGGGTGAAGTCCATCAGGGTGAGGAAACTGCGACCCTTGAGGTTGACGGCCATGGTTGATTCTCCGTCGGCATCGTTGGGACAACCCACGAGGAGGGGACGCGCGGACCCTCCGCTGGGCGAAACGATAATTTCACCACGGGAACAGTCCCAAAGCGACCCATCTTTTGGCGACCTAGGGGTGCCTTTCCGCACGTTCGGTTTCGTGTTCTAAACCGGATGAATTGGGTTATTGAGCCGGGATCCTAAAAACTAGGTTCACGCCCGCGTTGACGACTGCGGAAGGCCAAGGATCTGTAGGCCCACGCTTAAGGCTCACGCGATCCACATTGAGCTCCACACCAAAATAGCGAGTCACCTGGAAGCCGCCAGCTGCCCGCAGAAAGGGGCGACTGGATTGATCAACCCTTCGAAACTCCCCAGGATCAAAGTGTGACCCTCCTGGTGTTCCATCCTGAACCCAGCTCGCTTGGCGAACCATGTAGGTGCTAGACATGCTTCCGAAGCCCACGCCCGCCGAGGCGTAGAGACGCATGTTTCCCCGTTGCCAAGGTGTAAACAGCACATCGACGTAGGCCTGCTTCCATGTGTAGTTATTGGCGGGGATTCGCAGACTGGCCAAGCCTGCTCGAAGGCCAAAGCCTTTGCGCAGAGCCCACTCGCCACCGACTTCCACCCGAACCGGGAAATCCGATTCTTCGGGAACGACAATCGCATCGGTACCCAGCTGCTGGGAAGGAATCTTCCATTTCGTGTTGCTTTCGTCCAGGACCTGGGGGCCAATCTTGAAGTAGATCCCTGGAGACTGAGCCACGACTGGGGCGCTCAAACTGGCAATGATCCCCAGTCCGCAAAGGGGAAGGCGTTGATGCATTTTTTCTCCGAGATATGGATGTCTTAAGGATCGAGCGATTGAGCCATCGTATCGACGCTTAGTCGATAGGTTTCGATTTTCGTGTGCAGCGGCAGATAAGGTGAAGCATGCGACTTCTGGGCACAGCTTGTAGGGCTACGAGGGAATGCGACAATGGCCCTCGGAGTAGCCATGTCGCCGGAACATTCAGAAATCCTTATTGTCGGGGGCGGAATCGCCGGGTTATCCACGGCCTTCCATCTGGCCAAGGCCGGGCAAAAGGGTCTGGTTTTGCTAGACCGCGAGGATCTTCCGGGCTTTTATGCCAGTGGCCATAACGCCGGAATCGCGCGTCAACTCACGGGCAAGGCGGAACACACAACCCTGACGATCGCCGGGGCCCGCCGCTTGAAGGAAGCCGGGCTCATGGATGGCAGCAGCGGTCTGCTTCTGGGTGCGGATCCCGGCGGAACCAACGCCTTGGCCGACGAAGCTGCAAGGTTCGGCCTACCCATTCACCGACACGAAGGCACTCCCCTGCCCGGGTTGAAAGCCGCCGAGCATCTTGTGATTCCAACTGACGGCATCATCGATATCGACTTGATGCTTAACCATTGTGCCGAAGGAGGCCGCAGCCTTGGGACCCAACTCCGCTTCGGTTGTGAGGTGCGGGCCATTCATCCGGTCTCGGACGGGTTCGAGGTGATCACGGATCAAGGCGCCCTTCGAACGCGCATCCTGGTGAACGCAGCCGGTGGCTGGTGCGGCAACGTGGGCCGCATGGCAGGAGGTCTGGATATTTCGTTCCAGCCGTTACGCCGCCACTTGGTGTGGAGCAACGCATCCTATCCTGCAAATCAGCCCTGGGCCTGGTGGGCGGATCGCCCTCTCTACGTGCGCCCGGAGAGTGGTGGCCTGCTACTCTGCGCCTGCGAAGAACAGACAACGCCGTTGCCCGCACGGCACACGCAACCCGATAACGACGACAGTATTCTGGAAGGCCTCTCCGCCTCGCTGCGGGAATTGGCACCCAGCCTGGCGGATCTTCCCATTGCCCGCCTGTGGTGTGGCCTTCGGACCTTTGCTCCGGATCGGCGCTTTGTTATTGGCTACGATCCCATCAACCCCAACCTCTTTTGGGTAGCTGGCCTCGGTGGCCACGGCATGACTTCGGGCCTCGCCATAGGCGAACTCGCTGCCCAGGCGATTCTGGGGAACCTGGAGACAGGGATTTTGGGACCGGGGCGGCTTCAGGCCTGAAGGTTTGGTTCTCCCCGTTTCCCATGCAACAACGCGATCACCGATTCGTTGAGCTGTTTGCGGTTTTCGTGGCGCTCGTTGGCGCGGGTGATGTAGCGCGCCCGAATTTCGAGCCCCAGGCTGGTGGTGAGAATCTGGATGCCAGGCGTGGCGGTGAAGGCCTTCACGCGGTAGCGGTTGGTGCTGCGATGCCACTCTTTTTCGGCTTCGGCGGCATTCTTTTCGGTCACCTGGCTAACCAAGGTCTGGATGTGTTCCAGCAGAGGATAAGGATCTTGCCCCGGCTGGACCATGACCTTCAATTCGTCCCACATCCATTTGCCTGAAGTGGTGAAGTTAAAGAAGTGGCCTTCCATGGCAAAGCTGTTCACAAAGGCCACGCGGCGACCCGTGGGATGCCCGGCATCGTTCCAACTGCCCGTTTCCAGCAGCACCGTGCGCAGGGGACCGATCTCCACGACCTGGCCTCCCACGCCCTTGATTTCGACCCAATCCCCAACGCGGATGCCATTGCGGCCCATAAGGATGAACCAGCCGAAAAAAGCCACGATGAAATCCTTGAGAGCCACGGTGAGGCCCGCACCCGCTAGCCCCAGGATCGTAGTGGTTTGACTGGGTAGACCCACGAACAGAAACAGGATGGTGACGGCGGCCAGGAATTGAATGGCGAACCGCGCCACGGTGTGAGCGGCGGCGCGCTGATGCAGCTTGACTTCAGAAGGAAAATACAAACGGTCGATTAACCGATTCAGTAGGAATGCACCCAGGAGTATGCCTAAGAAAACCGCCAGCCCCACCATGACGGTGCGCAGCGCGGCGCGATAATGCGCTTGCACAGTCGTGGCCCATTGCCCGTAGACATCAACAAGCCCTCGCTGATCCTGAATTCGCTTGGCGAAACCGGTCAGACGCTGCTGGTCGGCAGTAATTTTACGCATCTCGGCGGCCGCACTCTCAGCTTCCAGGCTCGAGGCGTCTGTCCGGTTTCCCGAAACCAGACCCTCGGCCCACTGCTTGGTGGCTTCGCGGGTGTCCTTCGTGGTGGCCATGGCCTTGGTAAGGGCGTCCTTGCGGTCTGAAAGCCTTTGCACTTTTGTCTGGGCTTCTTGCTGGGCCTGACCAAGTAGGAATAGCTTTTTGCGTTGAGCATTCCACAGACGCAGCTTTGCCAACATGCTGTGGGGAGGAAGGGAACCACCATCGGGTTCCACCGTCGACATTTTGGAATCCCGCTCGGCTGCTTCCAGGGATTCCTTGAGCCGGCGAATCTGAGCCTGGGGATCACCTCCGGCGCGTTCCAGATCTTCTTGAGCTTCCTCCAGTTCACCTTGATGCAACTCGGTCTGAGCCTTGACCAGTTCCATCTGATCCTCAAGACTGGTGCGGTTTTTATCGCCTGCCTCTTTCAATTGACGATTAAGGCGAAGGGCAGCCGTGCGATCCGCCTCCAACGCCGAAGCCGCTTGGTCTCGCAGGTCTTTCAGCTGTTTTGCTTCGGCGCTGAGCGGAGCTGGATTTTCAATGGCTTGGCGAATGGCTTCGGAAAAGGCGAGATCGACCTCGTGATTGGCGAGGCGCTCCGCCTGCCGGGCAAACTGCTTCTCTTCAATGGTCAACGCCAAAGGCCCCAAACGACGCGCCATGAGCAACGCCCTCTGATCGACCTGGCGTTGCCGTGGTTTTTTTCCGTCCTTGGCTTGAGTTCCAGGTGTGGCAACAGCGGCCTCTGGGGCTTGGGCTGGCTCTTTCATCCAGCGCAGGCCTAAGAGGATCGAACCCAGCAGCAACGTAAGAATAATTCCCGTAAACCAATGGCGTTTGTTCATGGCGGTGGATCCGATCAAAAAGAGTGGAGGCGCGGTCAACACTCGAACTGTACCAGGGGCGCGGCTACCCGAAACCAAACAGATCAGATGACCATTCAACCCGGATGATGCAAGCCGCCAAGAACCTCGGATCCGATAGCCCGCCATGGTTCGGGCCCAGGGTTGGGTATAGGGGAAACGCCATCTTTTGAATTATTGAGCAAACTAGTCGCTTTTCGAAGCCACCATCAACTCCTGAAGGCTTCTCACGCGCACTTCACCGCGCAGCGTCTCGATGGCTTCGCAGGCGGCCAGGGCGGCGTTCAGGTTGGTGAGACAAGGAATACCCAGGCGCAGGGCTTCGCGGCGGATGGCACCTTTGTCCTCGAAGGCTTCGCGCCCCTTGGGCGTGTTGATCACCCATTGGATCTCGCCATTCTTGAGCAGATCCACCGCGTGGGGACGCCCTTCTGTCACCTTGTTGATGCGGCGCACGCGCATGCCCATGGTTTCCTCCAGGTAGCGGGCAGTGCCTTCGGTGCCACAGAGTCCGAAACCCATTTTGAGTAGGCTGGAGGCCAGTTCGGGCAGTCGTGCCTTATCGCCATTCGCAACGGAAAGAAAGACTGTTCCGTGCAAAGGCAGCGGGATTCCGGCAGCCAGCAGCGCCTTGGCGGCAGCTTCGCCGAAGGTGGCCCCGATGCCCATCACTTCGCCTGTGCTCTTCATCTCCGGGCCAAGCACCGGATCCACACCGGGGAATTTGGCGAAGGGAAACACCACGCCCTTGACCGCCACTGCGAGGGCCACGCCATCTTGAACGCCTTGCTGCGCGAGGGATTGTCCCAGGCCCACGCGCGCCGCGATACCAGCCCAATCTCTTCCGGTGGCCTTGCTGATGAAGGGCACCGTGCGGCTGGCCCTGGGATTGGCTTCCAGGCAGTACGCTACGCCATCCTTGAGGGCCCACTGCAAATTCATCAGACCACGCACGCCCAGCTCCATGGCCAGTCGGCGACTGTACGTCTTTACGGTTTCCAGGATGTCATTTTCGATGCCAAGCGGTGGGAACACCGCGTAGCTATCGCCGCTGTGAACTCCGGCCTCTTCGATATGGGCCATGACGCCGCAGATGGCCGTGTCCTGGCCATCGCAGACCAGATCCACATCCAACTCTTGCGCGCCATCGAGGTAGCGATCCAAGAGCACCGGTTTCGTGGCATCGATGGCGGCAGCTTCTTGCACGTATTTTTCAAGGGTGAGGTCATCGAAAACCACGGCCATGGCGCGTCCACCGAGCACGAAGCTGGGGCGCACCATCACCGGATACCCGATGCGATGGGCCGTTTCGCGCGCTTCCTCCAACGTGGAAGCCATGCCCCATTCCGCGGCGGGAATGCCCAGGCGGGAAAGCACCTGGCCGAACCGATCGCGATCCTCGGCATCCAGAATGCTCTGGTGCGGCGTGCCCAGCATGGGCAGCCCAGCGCGTTCCAAACCCTCGGCCAACTTCAGCGGCGTTTGCCCGCCGAATTGGGTAAAGATTCCCAGCAGATTTCCACAATCACGTTCTCGGTTGGCAATGGCCTTCACGCTTTCCAGATCCAAGGGCTCAAAGTACAGCCGGTCGCTGGTATCGAAATCGGTGCTGACGGTTTCAGGGTTGCAGTTGATCAGAATCGCTTCGACGCCGCTGGCGCGGATGGCCTCCACGGCCTGCACGCAGCAACAATCGAACTCAACGCCCTGGCCGATGCGATTGGGGCCCGAGCCCAGCACGATGGCCTTAGGACGATCCGTGGGGAGAGCCTCGGATTCGCATCCGGACTCCCAGGTTTGGTAGAGATAGGGCGTTTCCGCTTCAAATTCACCGGCACAGGTATCCACCCGCTTAACGGTTGGCTGCAATCCAAAGGCTTCGCGTCGACGTGCGACTTCGCTTGCGGTAGCGCCACAGAAAAGGGCGATTTGCCCATCGCTAAAGCCTGCGCGCTTGGCCTTTTCCAGCAGTTCCACGGGAAGGTTGCCGAGGTTGAAGCCCCGCAAGCGGCCCTCGATGACGACAATTTCTTCCATCTCCTGCAGGAACCATTGGGAGATGTTCGTCATGCGTTGCAGTTCGGCCACGCCGTGACCGGCTTTCAGCGCCTGGTAGAGCCAGAAAATCCGCTCGGGTCCAGGGGTCAGCAAATGTTCGCGAAGCCGCGATAGATCGAGCTTTCCATCCATGCCACCTGCGAGACCATCGTGGCCCGCTTCGAGGCTGCGCAGGGCCTTTTGCAGGGCTTCCTGGAAGCTGCGACCGATGGCCATGGCTTCGCCCACGCTCTTCATCTGCGTG
>JAUYES010000196.1 GCA_030691225.1 Holophaga sp.
AGCGCCTCCTGAAAATCGCGCGGTGCTTCGGCTGGCACCCGGCGGCAAACTTCCGCAATGTTTCGCAGTTCGCTCTGGCGGTTGGAATCGGATTCCACCAAGGCCAGGCCCTGGGCCAAATCCGCATGCCGCTCGGCAAACCGGATGAGTGCCTTGCAGGCAATGGCCATGGCCTTCAACTGTTCGCGTTTATCCAAGGCCTCGGAATCCAGTTCGAAATCGAGCGCGGCCTCGGAGCGCGCAATATCGCCGAGGAAATCCTTCAGACCGCGTGTGTAGATCTTGTCATCCAGCACCGTGTGCCCCGGTGCCCGCTGTTCCATGAACTCGGTAAAGACACCCGCGCCGTAGGCGTCTTTCCACTCCTGCGGCAGTTCCTGAAAAATCTGATCACGCAGTGAACGGCCGTCCCAATAGGGGATGATCTCGGCCGCATAGCCTTTGATCATCGCGGCATCCACCTTGTAGCTCGTCATGGGGCGCGAATCCAAAATCCGCAGATCCTCCTCGCTATGGCAGGTGAGTTCGGGGTAGGTGGGCACGGCCTTGGGCCTCGGCCCCCGTTCGCCCACGATCAATTCACCCTCGCCCAGCCAAAGGGTCTTGTGCTCGCAGAGATGCTGGAAGGCCTTGGCGCGCATCACCGGCACCGAGAATTTGCCAGCATTCTGGCGATAAAACGCTGTGATCAACTCAGCCCGCTCAGCGCTGAGTGAGGGAATGGCATCCAGGCTTTCCTGCCGCAGCTTTGTCGTTCGCTCATTCATGCGCGACCTCCAATTGTCACTTCAAGTCCATGGGTGCGAAAGCGCTCTGCCAGGGCTTCCATGCGTTCGGCAGAGGGCGGCAGCACCGCGTCGAAAGAATAGTCTTTACCGATACGCTCGAATTTGGCGGCACCATGGGCGTGGTACGGGAGCAAATCCACTCGGCGTACGCCAGGCGTTTGCGCAGATAGGCTAGCCGTGGCTTCCAGATTTGCATCGTCGTCGTTGATGCCGGGAATCACCGGCACACGAATCCAGATGCCCCGATGCACTTCCGAGAGTGCCTTGAGATTGGCCAGTATGGAGACATTGGATTCGCCCGTGACCTCCCGGTGGCGAGCGTCATCCAGGTGTTTCAGATCAAAGAGCACCAGGTCCACGCAGGCCGAAACGCGCAGCAAATCCTCGGTACGGGCGAAACCACAAGTATCGAGCGTGACATGGATGCCCTGCGACCTCAGGGCCGTGGCCATCGCAATTACGAAATCGGATTGCATCAAGGGCTCGCCGCCCGAAAAGCTCACGCCTCCCCCCGATTGCTCGAAGAAGATGCGATCCCGGAGGACCTCTTCCAGGAGCTCGGAAACCTTGATTCGACGACCCGCCATGCGCAGGGCTCCCGTGGGGCAGACATCGACCTTGGCTTCATCCGAATCAACTTCTGCGCAGGTGCCACACCGCATGCAGTGGGATTCTACCTTGAGCATTTCCGGCGCGGGCGCTTGGCTTTCAGGGTTATGGCACCACGCGCAAGCCAAGGGACAGCCCTTGAGAAAGATCGTGGTCCGCAGCCCAGGCCCATCCTGCAGCGAGAATCGCTGAACATGAAAAACGAGGGCAGTGCGATCTACCTCATCCACGCAGAGCCTCGACCTCATCCGCCGTGCGCGGCTTGCACGGCCCGAGCATCCGGGCACCACTGGGCGTGATCAGGAAATCCTCCTCGATGCGAATGCCGCCGAAACCTCGATATTCCTGCAATTTATCGTAGTTGATGAAGTCTGTGAACTTACCCTCGGCCTTCCACCGGTCCATCAATTCGGGAATGAAATAGATGCCAGGCTCCACCGTCATCACGAAGCCGGGTTGGAGTTCCCGCGCCAGGCGCAAGGATTTCAGGCCGAACTGGGTGCTCTTGGGTTGGCCTTCGTAGCCCACCCAGACTTCGCCCAGATTCTCCATATCGTGGACGTCCATGCCCATCATGTGCCCGAGCCCGCACTGGAAAAACATGGCGTGAGCGCCCATGGCCACAGCCTCATCCAGATCGCCCTTCATGAGCCCAAGGCCCTTCAAGCCTTCGGCCAGCGTGCGACAGGCCAGCAAATGCACATCGCGGAATCGCACACCCGGCTTCAAGGCCTTCACGGCGGCGAGATGCGCGCTGAGAACGATGTCATAGACCTCGCGCTGACGAGGCGTGAATGTTGGATCCACAGGGAAGGTGCTGGTGAGATCCCCGGCGTAACGGCTGGGCGATTCTGCACCCGCATCCAGCAAAAAGATTTGCCCCCTTTCCAGCGTGTTGCCGTGGAAATGATTGTGCAGCGTTTCACCATGCACGGTGGCAATGATGGGGAAGGAGAGTTGACCACCTGCGGCTAAGGCGATCTCCGCCACGCGGGCCGCAATATCGGACTCCTTCATGCCGGGCCGTGCCATCCGCATGCCCGCCAGATGCATCTGCAACGTGGTCGTCACCGCCTTCTCGATCTCCACGATCTCTTCAGCGCTTTTGGTGACGCGCAGGGCAACCACGGCCTGAATGAACGCCAACGAAGCCTTGGCGGCTTGCTCTGCCGGTGGAATGCCGAGCAAGGCAAGCAGGTGCAACCGAGCCTCGGCACGGTAGGGCGGCAGAAAGTGAATCGGTCGGCCTTGGCTCTGCGCCTTCTGAAGCACTTCGGCGAGACGGCCCGCGGGCGCCGTTTGGGTTATGCCTGCGCGAGCGGCCTGTTCGGCCACCGTGGGCTGCGGTCCCATCCATACGATGGCATCGATGGAAAGGTCGTCGGCGAAAAGGGTCGTGGTGCCGTCATCCAGATCCATTACCCCTGCAAAATCGGGATGATCCACGCCCAAAAAATAAAGGAAGGTGCTGTCCTGGCGGAAGGTGTAGCCATTGTCGGCGTAGTTCATGGGCGATTCTTCGTTGCCCAGAAACAGCAGCAGGCCGTTCGTATCCTTGAGCCGCGCGCGGAGTAGCTGGCGCCGTTCCTCGTAGGTTTGGCTCGCGAACATGGTGACTCCTTGGGAAAGGCTTTCTAGAATACTAATGTATTAGTTTTGAAAAAACAGCATAATCGACCCCGAAATGAGAAGGTGAACCCCATGAGAAACCCCCTACTCCTCCTCTTCGCGTGGCTTTCCGCAGCCGCCTTGCTTCACCCCTGCACGGTCATTGCGGCGGGCAAGAAGGCCACCAAGGATGGTTCCATCATTCTTTCGCACACCGATTGCGGCCCCGACTCCCGCATCCAAGTGGTGCCAGGGCGCACCTTTGGGCCTGGAGAAAAAGCCCCGGTGTGTTGGGGGCTTCAGGATCCTTCTAGCCCACTGGGAAGCCCTGGCGAAATTCTGGGCTACATCCCCCAGGCGGCCCAGACCTTCACCTACTTTCACTCCGCCTATTCCCACATGAACGAGCACCAACTCGCCATTGCGGAAAGCACCCTGAACCAGCGCCCCGAGTTGGTGGTCGCCAAGGGCGCGGGCGAGCAGATCATGACCATCGAGCAGGCTCAGATCTTCGCCCTCCAGCGCTGCCGCAAGGCCAAGGATGCGGTGCGCCTGGTGGGTCAGCTCATGGACACCTATGGCTTCCTGCCCTCTTCGGGGGATGGATCGGAATCGCTGGTCATCGGCGACACGGAAGAAGCCTGGGTGTTTGAAGTCTTCGGCGTGGGTCCCAACTGGAAAAAGGCCAGCGGCAAGGCTGGCGCCATCTGGGCCGCCCAACGCATTCCCGATGACGAAGCCGTCATGATCCCCAATTGGAGCGTGATCAAGGGCATCGACCCTAAAGATTCAGCCCGCTTTCTCGTCTCCAAAAACTACCAGCAAGAAGCCATCGACCGTGGCTGGTTCGATCCGAAAGCGGGACGCCCCTTCATCTGGCAGGAGGCCTATGCACCGCTGCCCGAGGAATTTGCCACGGGCCGCTTCTGGCTCTTCGCCACCACCTTCGCGCCCAACCTCAAGATCAATGGCCATGCCTGGCCCGATCGAAAACTCACCTCCAGCCAGCCCTTCAAGGGCATCAGCCCTTACTTCCAGACGGTGGAACCCCTCTCCATCTACCCCTTTTCCCTCAAGCCCGAAAAGCTAATTTCGGTGCAGGATGTCATCGCCTTCCAACGCTCCACCATGGAAGGCACGATCTACGACATGGCCTCGGATCCAGCCTGGCTAGTGCCCGATGGCAAGGGCGGCCTTGCTCGCAGCCCACTGGCAACACCCTTCCCCGGCAAGGATCTGCGGGCGGCCTTGCGCATCACCCTGCGGCGCCCCGTGGCTCGGCATCGTGGCCACTACGGCATGGTCTGCCAATTGCGCGGCTGGCTCCCCAATGCCATCGGCGGCCTCTATTGGATCTACCTGGATAACCCGGCCATCAGCCCCTACGTGCCCATGTATGCGGGAGTCACGGACACCGCCCCCAGCTACCAGCTCTACAACCCCGAAGCCTACAGCGATGCCAGCGCGCGGTGGACCATCGACTTCGTGGATAACCTCGCCAACCTGCGTTTTCAAGATGCCATTCGGGATGTGCGCGAAGCCCGGGATCCCTTCGAGAAGGCCATCTTCGAGCGATTGCCTGCCCTGGAAGCCGAAGCCTTGGAGCTGCATCGGAAGAACCCTGAGGCCGCCCAAAAGCTACTCACCGAATACTGCGTGAGCATTCAGAACCAGGTGCCCGGACTCTACCTTCAGCTGCGCGACAAGCTCATCACGAAATACACCAATAACCGCGAATAAAGGGGGTTTGGCACTATTCAGCGCGATCCGTCAGATAGTAGATCTGCACGAAGGATTCTTGAACATCAAAGGACCAGTGAACATCCCGGTGGTAGGCTGCCGCCTCCTCGAACTTCCCGTCTTCGAGTAGCTCCAGGAGACGGGCGTGCTCGGCGATGGAGCGTTCTTCCCAGCTTTTGAGGAAGACCTTCCGACGCGGCCAATCGTAGAGCCGCTGTTTGAGGGATTGCACCAAGGCGATCATGCGCAAGTTGTGGCTAGCGTCCAGAAAAACGCCATGGAAGGCGAGGTTATGGGTGAAGAAAGTTTCGTAGTCCTCGGCCTCAATCGCTTGGCGCATACCTTCATTGGCGGCCTTCATGGTGGCAAGACCCTCGTGACCCAGGCGAGGCCCCGCAACCGCGAGAGCCGAAGATTCGAGGGCGCCGACGATCTGATAGATGTTGCGAATTTCCTCGAGACCCAGCGGCTTCAGTCGAAAGCCCCGCTGAGGCAAAACCTCCATGAAGCCTTCCACCTCCAACTGGAGCAACGCATCCCGCAAAGGCGTACGGCTGATGCCCAGACGCGAAGCCAGTGCGTTCAGATCCAAAAAGGAACCCGGCTGGATCGCGCCGCTATTCATTTCCCCGCGCAGGAAGTTGTAGACCTGCTCGCGCAACGAACGCGTTTGAAGCATGGGCGGCTTGGGTACGGAAGGAGCTGGTTTGGTGGGCATCTGGACAAAGACCTCTCTCCAGGAGGCCACGGAGAAGGCTGTCCTTCAAGGGCTTATTCCGCTCGACCGGTCTGGTAATACACGCGGATAAACGCCTCTTGTGCTTCGAAGGACCAGAGAACCTCGCGGATATAGGTGGCCGCCGATTGAAATTCTTCATTTCGAATCAGTTTGAGTAGATGAGCGTGTTCCAGGATTGCGCCTTCTTCCCAGTTGTTAGCAAATGCCTTGCGCCTAGGCCAATCGTAGAGGCGTTGCTTGAGGGAATGCAGGTGTGCAGTTAAGCGCGGGTTATCGCTGATATCTAGATACTCGGCATGAAAGGCGAGGTTGTGATTGAAAAAGGATTCGAAATCATCTTTCACAATCGCTCCACGCATGGCTTCGTTGTGAGCATCCATTCTGGCGAGTCCATCCGGCCCGAGGCAGGGTCCCACGGCCACGAGAACCGCAGCCTCTAGGGCACCGATAATTTGGTAAATATTCCGAATTTCGGCGAGACCAAGCGATTTCAAGCGGAAGCCCCGACGGGGCAGGATCTCCACGAAGCCCTCGACTTCCAATTGCAACAGAGCGTCCCGTAAGGGCGTACGACTGATGCCGAGTTCGCCAGCCAAGGCGTTGATATCCAGAAACGAGCCCGGCTGCATTCCGCCGCTGTTCATTTCTGCGCGAAGGTAGTCGTAGACCTGCTCACGCAGGGAGCGAGTCTGCAGAGTGAGCTTTTTTTGAGGAAACGATGAACTGGCGCTAGGCATATCGGATGTCACCAGAATTTGGGGGGCCAGCAAGTAAAAATGACCCCGCGATGAAAATCCATTGTAATGCTCAATTCTCTATTCGGTTCCAGGTCTCCCTCTTCGCGTAGATCGCCCTGATTGGCAGCCTGCTCCTAGAGGGTTCGTCCCGCCGGGTCCCATAGTGCTGCTTTGCGGCTAGCCCGCCAAATATCCAAAAGCTGGTCCAGCATGTCGCCAAATTCCGTGAGTCGGAAGGCATTCGGCCCATCGCTCAGGGCCTTTTCGGGGCAGTCGTGAACTTCGAAGAAAAAGCCGTCCACTGCCGTAGCAGCTGCTCGCGCCAGCGCCGGAATCATGTCCCGTGCGCCACCGGTGGCGTGACCCAGTGCGCCGGGTTTCTGCACGCTGTGGGTGGCATCGAAAATCACCGGTGCACCCGTGCGGCGCAGGTGCGGGAAGCTCTGAAAATCCACCACCAACTGTCCGTAGCCAAAGGAGGAACCACGTTCCGTAACCCACACCGGACCCGCGCCCTCGGCGCTGCGGAGTTTCTCCACGGCATTCTTCATATCCCAAGGCGCCAGGAATTGTCCCTTCTTCACATTCACGGGGCGGCCCGTCTCCGCGGCGGCAAGGAGAAGATCTGTTTGGCGGCAAAGGAAGGCGGGAATCTGGAGCACATCCACGAACTTGGCCACCTCGGCGCACTGCGCGGATTCATGCACATCCGTGAGCACCGGAATGCCGAGTCGCTCGCGCACCTCGGCGAGAATCTCCAGCCCTTCTTCCATGCTGATGCCCCGGTAACTGGCCAGGGAGGTGCGATTGGCCTTATCGAAGCTGGCCTTGAAGATGAAGGGAATGCCCCGCGCCTTCGCAAGTTCTAAGAGCTTGGCGGCCAGAAAATGGGTGTGCTCGCGGCTCTCGATGACGCAAGGCCCCGCGATGAGAAAGAAGCTTTGATCGGTGAATGGCCGCTTGAAGTCCATGGGAAACCCTCGGAGTCAGTGTATCGGACTGCGTGGTTTCTATACCGGTGTCCGCCCGCGGATGTGGGCAAGGCGAATCGCAAGGCACAAAAGAGATCGTTCACCACAAAGGACACAAAGGACACAGAGAAAAAAGAAAAGACACGAAGGGAAAAAGATAAGGCACGGAGGGAAAAACATCGATGGGCCGCTGCGGTCGCAGGGTTTGGTATAGGTGATCGCCTGCGGGTCTTCAACGAAGTGCTTCCGCCCGTCTAATCGCTTCCTGGAACCACCCTTGTGTCTTTCCCTTAAACTCTGTGCCTTCTTTTGTCTTTCTTTGTGCCCTCTGTGTCCTTTGTGGTGAATCTCTTTTTAAAAATGGCTCCAAGCTGTTTAGTGTCGGAGTGCAGTTATTTCATCCATCAAGGGACACGGATAAAAACAGGTTTAATCTCCTCGACCTGGGTCTCCTCGGGCTACCTTCTGGTTTTTCGAGGACACACCCAATTCGCAATGTGCTTATCAAATCGTCAAATAGATCACCATACAACCTGATAAGATGACCCTCACAGGCAACATTCTGTTGGTAATTCCCATGTCCAAGCCCCTCATGTCTGAAGATCTCAATCGGCGCCTCGTCGAATTGCTTTTGGAGGAAGGCCGCATCAGTCACGCGGAACTGGCGGAACGACTCGGTGTGAGTCGCCCCACCATCATCGAGCGCGTGAAGCGGCTGGAAACGGAAGGGGTCATCAGTGGCTATAGCGCGAGAGTCACTCCTGCCGCCGTCCTGAAACCTAGCGTGGCCTTTGTCTCGGTGCGCCACCGTTATGGGGATGACGATGCCCTGGAGGCCGCGTATCTGGAGGCCCTGCGAAACGAGCCCGATGTGCTCGAAGCCCACTCCATGGCCGGTGAGGATTGCCTGCTACTCAAGATCGTGGCCGATACCCCCATGGGGATTCACGATCGATTGAAGCGCATCCGCAGCTTGGGCGAGCAGGTGAGCACTCGCACCTCCATCGTGCTCCAAACCCATTTCGTAAAACCCGGCCCCAGCCCCTTTCCGCCTGATTTGGCGATCCCCCGGAAAACCAAGAAGTGATCGCCTGGCTGGCCTACGCGATCTGCGCGCTGGTTTGGGGTAGCACGTACTTTGGCATCGCTCTGGGCATCGAATCCTTCACGCCCTTCGGCATGGTGGCCACACGTTATCTAAGCGCGGGATTCCTAGCGCTGATGCTTTCCCGCCTGACCAAAGAGCCCCTTCCCTTGAAGCGGGATCTGCCCCATCTGATGTTCCAGGGCCTGCTTCTGCTGGGCATTTCCAATGCGCTGGTCACCTGGGCCGAAGGGCGCGTTCCCAGTGGCCTCACGGCGGTGCTCTGCTCCACAACGCCCTTTTTCTACGCCCTGATGAACCGCGAGGGCCTGACCCTCCGAGGCTTGGCGGGCCTTGCCATCGGCTTTAGTGGCGTGGCCGTGTTGACCTGGAAGCCTGGCCAAGGTCTGGCCATGAGCCCATGGGGCTTTGGAGCCATCATCCTCGCGACCTTTCTGTGGGCCTTTGGCACGCTCTACGCCCGAAAACATGTTCAGGGTCGCAGCCTCCTGGGCAACGTCAGCGTTCAAATGCTCACGGGTGGCATTTTTGGGCTCGCGATGACGCCCTTCACCGGTGGATTTCTGCACGCGCCCCTGACGCAAAAAGCCCTGCTGGCGGTGCTTTTCCTGACTATTTTTGGCTCACTCATCACACAGACTGCCTTCAATTACCTGTCGCGCGTCTGGCCGCCCGCCAAGATGAGCACCTACGCCTTTCTCAATCCAGTGGTGGCGGTACTGCTGGGCAGCCTATTCCTGCGCGAAGCCTTCACCCTGCGCGTAGCGGTGGGAATGTTGGTGATTCTCGCCGGGGTCGCCCTGGTGCAATTTCCGGTGCGGCGTCCCGTGGAGCCCCTTCCGGCGGAGGAATAATGCGCATTGCCCTAGCCACCTGCGAAACGTTACCGGAGCTTTTTACCGATGATCAGATGCTGGCCGAAGCCTTGCGCAAGCGCGGCGCAGAAACCTTTCCCCTGGTCTGGAGTGCGGAAGAAGCGCGCACCCT
>JAUYES010000227.1 GCA_030691225.1 Holophaga sp.
CCCTTCACCAATTCCGCCATGGATGGTTTTGCCCTGCGCGCCTCGGATTGCACCGGCGCCACCCAAGGCGCGCCCGCCCGACTGCGAGTAACGGGTGATCTCGCGGCGGGGAGCGTCGCGCTGGAACCCTTGGCACCCGGAACTGCGCTGCGCATCATGACCGGCGCGCCCATGCCCGTGGGGGCCGATTCAGTGATCCCCATCGAACACACGCGTCACGATGCCGACTGGGTTGAACTTGCCAAACCCTTGCGGCTGGGAGCCAATGTCCGCTTCGCAGGGGAAGACCTTGCCGAAGGTGGGCTTGTGGTTCGGCTCGGCACCACCCTGCGGCCCGGGGAAATTGGCGTATTGGCTTCCACGGGTTTCGCTGAAGTCCCCGTTTTCCCGCGGGCACGGGTTGCGATCTTAACCACCGGCGACGAGCTCGTGGACTGTGGTATCCGCCCAGGTCCGGGACAAATTCGCGATGCCAATATCCACGCCTTGAGCGCCCAAATTACCGCGCTGGGCGGCATCCCCATACCCTTCCCACGCGTGGTCGATAGCAGGGAAGGGGTCGAAGCCGCCCTCAGGCAGGCCATTGAATCCTGCGATATGGTGCTCACCACCGGGGGCGTTTCGGTGGGTGACTACGACTTTGTAAAACCCGGACTGGAGGCCCTAGGCGCCGAGCCCGTATTTTGGCGCGTGGCCCAAAAGCCCGGTGGGCCGCTGGGATTCTGGATGCTGAATCGCAAGCCGGTCTTCGGCATTCCCGGCAATCCCGTGGCCGCCATGCTGATGGTCGAAGAATACGTGCGCCCCGCCCTTCGAAAAATGATGGGGTTTTGCCATCTCTTTCGTCCGGAACGAATGGGCATTCTTGAGCAAGCTTGGCGCAAGAGCGGTCCCGATGGCCGGGTGCATTTCCTACGGGTAGCGGTTCGCGAAAAGGAGGGGCTTTTGCACGCTTCGCTGACCGGCCCGCAGGGTTCTGGCATCCTTTCCTCCATGCTGAAAGCCAACGCCTTGGCCGTTATTCGGGAAGATGAAGACGCCATTCCAGCGGGCGGGCCCGTACTGCTGCATCTTTCCGAGATGACCGAGTCAGAATAATTAGTTCGCATCTTCTCGGATTCCCGGGGATCGCAGGTGGAGGACTGCCTTTGCGAGGTTTCGGCCTGGCCGGAAAACGAATTTACCGCCAAGACGCCAAGTGGCGCTGCGCGCCTTCGCCAAGAAAAGTGGCAGCAGCGAATCCTCCCAGGGTCGCCCCTGTCGCATTTTCGACCGGAAGCCCGCCTTCCTAGGAGCGGAGTTCCGGCCGAAAATGCGATCCGCTGCTCGTGCAGCGGTGTTAATTGGTTTTTC
>JAUYES010000244.1 GCA_030691225.1 Holophaga sp.
CCTTCGCGATCCAGATGCGCCAGGCAGCCGTAGTGGGGCAGCCCCGCGATGCGATAGTAGACGCTGCCTTCCCTCGCGTAGGCCAGGTCCTTGGCCTCCAGGCGCTGGATCAGTTGAATCATATGGGGAATGTAATCGGTGGCCCTGGGCAGAAAGGTAAAGCTGGCCTGGGCGATGCCGACGGCTTCGAGATCCTGGAAAAAGGCCTGGGTATAGCGGTCTGTTAGGTCTTTCATGGCCGCGTGGCGGGCCTGGTTATCAGCCTCAATGGGCAGGTCTTTTTGGCTATCACGGATGATCTTGTCTTCGACATCGGTGATATTCATGCAATGGCGGACCTCGTAACCGGCCACCTGGAAGGTGCGCTTTAGGAGATCCTGGAACAAGAAGGTCCGCAGGTTGCCGATATGGGCAAAGTTGTAGACGGTCGGACCGCAGGTGTAGAGGGTCACCACTCCGGGAGTCAGAGGCTCTACGGGTTCGACTTTGCGGTTTAGGGTGTTGAAGAGGTGGAGGGGGCGTGTCATCGTCATCCCTCAAGTCAATCACCATTCCCCGCAGTCCCCAAGTCTTCTGCAGAGGTTGTCTGATGAAGCTACCCTCCTTCGGAAAACCTAAAGTCGATGATTCGGTAGCTCAGGCCGAGCGGGTGGCGCGACTGGACGCCGAGGTGGTGAGTCTTCGGGCCGAAGTGCAGGATTTGCGCGAACTGCTGGGACACCTCGATAGCGAGCGCAACCTTTTACTCATGGCCAGCGAGCAGTTGAAACCGGGCATGTCGGCCCAGGCCCTCGCCGAAACCATGCACGCCCTGGTCTTTCGCCCTTTCGATTTGGCTTCCTTTTATGTGGCGCAAGTGGACTTGGAAAAGGATCTGCTGACCTTCCCGCTCTACCACGAAGGGGGCAAGGCGCGGCATTTGGGTCCCTATGTTTTGTCTGAAAGACCCGGCCTGACGGCGAAGGCTCTTCTGGCCAAAAAGCCCTTGTACACCCGCACGCTTGAGGAAGCTCAAACCCAGGGGGCCATTTTTACCCCAGCCGAAAAGGGATCCGGACTGATTCCCTCGAGTTGGTACGGCGTTCCGCTGGGGGACCTGGATCGACCCCTAGGCCTGGTGAGCTATCAGAGCTTTCAGCCGGATGCCTTCTCCGAGGATCGGCGTCGCACTATGAACGCCCTAGCCGTTCTGTTGGGAGCCGCCCTGCAGGGTTATCGCTAGATGGCTCTCGCCACCAACGCCATCAGATTGGGCGGCAGGGTGCGGGCGCGCCCATCGGGGCCGGTTACTAGGTGGATTGTGCGCCCTTCCACTAAGCGAATGCCCTCGCGAGTGATTTCATAACCAAATACGACTTTTCGGCGATTCACTTCCAAAAGACGGGTGCGCACTTCCACCAATTCGTCGTAGCGAGCCGGAGCGCGGAATTTAACGAAGAGTTCCGCCACGCTCATCATCACGCCCTGGCGTTCCCATTCGGCATAGCTTTGGCCCTGCTCGCGTAGGAAATCGGAACGACCCAGTTCCATCCAAATTGGATAGGTCGCGTGATGGACGATGCCCATGGCATCGGTTTCGGCATAGCGGACACGGATGGTGGTCGTAGATTCCAGGCTCATGGATCCATTCTGGCAAAAAAAGGCGCCCCGTGTGGGGCGCCCATGCAAGGAAAGGAAACTTTGGCTATTCGAGGACGATCTTGACCACATCGCCGCTGTTGGTGGTGATTTCCAAGAGCAGATCGCCCACTTTGGAGTTTTCAAGCAACTTGATCAGCGCATCGGCCTTGATGCCTTTCTTGTTTTCGCCATTGATTTTGATTTCACTATCGTTCGCCATTTCAAGCACACCCTTGGCCAAGCTGATGGGCAAGCGCATGTGGATTTCGGTGGGGCCTTCCTTCTTGGCCTCTTTCTGGCCGTGATGGTGGTTGAACTTGCCGCTCTTGCTGACAATGTCCACCTTGATGAACTTGGCTTGCTGAGCCGCCATGGGAATGGCCAGAGCCAGCGCCAGAGATAAAGGAAGGGTGAGGGCTCGCATGGAAGCCTCCTGGAAAGGGTTGGAGTGCGGGGTTTTGGGTGGCGGTGACCGCCGCTTCAGGATGGATTACGGAGGATCCCGGAAGCAGGTTAGTGGATTATTCTCAGAGGTCGGGTCGCGTTGGCATCCTGCCGGCATCTTACTTATTAACGCCCCTCTGGGGTTCTTTTCGGAGTGTCCATGAAGGCTCTTGCTGCTCTCTTCCTTGCCGCCATCCCCATGCTGGCCCAGAGTGCCGTGGTTTGGGAACACGATCTCGTAGCCGCCCAGAAGCGCGCCAAGGCGGAAAAGAAATTGCTGTTCGTCGATATCTGGGCCGAGTGGTGTGGCCCCTGCCAGCACCTTAAGAAGAAGGTCTTCCCCACTCCTGAGGCCCAGAAGGCCCTTGGCGCTTATGTGGCCGTTGCCTTGATGACCGAATCGAAAGATCGCACGCAGAACCCAACGAACATGAAATTGGCCGAGCGCTACAAGGTGGAAGGTTATCCAACCCTGTTAATCCTGGATGCCGAGGGCAAGGAACTTCGTCGGCAAGTGGGGGCTTTCCGCACGGGTGCTGAGTTTGCGGCTTGGCTCGGATCGAAGTAAGGCAATTGGCAATCCGCTTTTCGTTGTGTCGGGAAGCGGATTGCATTGATGGTTAAGGGCTGAAGGCTGCCTCTTGGTTATGCGAATAATTGAGCTGGGGTGTATTTTCTTCAATTCCCTTGCAAGATCTTTTTCTTTTGGGTTTCAAATTCAGCATCGGTGATGATGCCCTTTTTTCGAAGCTCGTCTAGCTTTGATAGTTCTGTGTATAGATCTTTCGGTTTTTCCGTTTTGTCTTTGGCCACGATATCGACATTGAGTTTTTCAGACTTTTCAATAACAAGATCTGGCCTTGGCACGATGGAAGTCCTGCGAACTTCTGGATCATCCTTATCAACAACCCTGAATTGGTATTCGAAAGAGGCCCATTGTGCGGGGCCATGGCCAATTGGCTTTTCACGGGTGGAAATCGGGATTGCAACTTTCCCTTGTTTTTCTGCGAAACGATTGGCATCCCGGATGACTCCAGCCTTGAGAGATGAAAAACTCCCAAATATTCCGGCATGATCTTCCCGAAAAAGAATGTAGGTGTCCGGTGAAACGGGAACGATTTCAGGATTCCTACACCCCAAGCCTGCCAGCACGATGAGTGGCATGGCCTGTTGGAGAAGCCTATGGAACCGCATGTGACCTCCAGATTTTGGTTTGTGCTTTCCGAGGGTGATGCAGGTAGCCAAATGATCAAAGCTATCTGGCGCTGTCTTCAGCCAAATAATGTTGAAAAAAGAGAGCTCGAAGCCTTTCGAGGGGAGCCTGATCGTTGAGGCCGCGCTCGAGTAGAGCAGAGGGTCAGGGCGCGGTATGTCATGAAATTGTTTAGTGGCTTGCCCAAGCATATATCTTGCTGAGTGCACCTTCCGAACACTCATCCATGAATCTCTCTGGATTGCCTCCAACAAGTGTCGCGCCTGTGGCGACTCGATAATGACTTGCGGCGGCGACAAGTTGTTTGCTTTTTACGTCGAATAGCTCGATTGAAATTCTTAATTTATCCCCATTTCCTGACCATGCAGTAGCGTTGTCCTCCCAGAGCGTGATATCGCATTTGAGAATGTAATCAAAATTGATGGCAGAGGCTTCTGTGTAGGCATCGACAAGCTTTGTGCAGTCGGATGTCGAAAGTGGAATTTGGTGTGTTGAAAGGACTTTTCGAATAGCTGACGAAAGTGCTTTGCCACTTCCAGTGGCAACCGGCTGACCAATTTCCTGGCCATCTGTAATGGCCAAGATCAGCACCTTTCCTGCTGGATTAACTGTTTGACCAGATATTCGCCCTCCTTCTGGGACAGACCGGGGCACAGAACAGCCTATGGCGAAAACGCAGAGCAAGATGGTGCAAAGGGCACGCATAATTTCTCCTTGGTCCTTTGGGGCAACAAAAAAGACGCTTGGTGGAAAGGGAAGGGAATCCTATCCGAATCATAGATCCTTCACGCCGCCCTGGGGCTTCTGCTTCTGGGGCAGGCGTTGATTGATTCCCTCTAATTCATCTTGCCGCGCCCCCATGCTGGGCCTGGGTGGAGGTGGCGGTGGAGGTGGGGTCTTGGGGGGTGGGGGTGGCTGATCTTTAAGCAAAGCTTGAAGGTTGTGGATGGCCTCTTCGCGATCGGGTTGCTCTTTCAAGAGGCGTTCCAGCAGTGCCTGGGCCTCGGCAAGTTGGTCTAGGGCGAAGTGGGCTCGGGCCGCCAGCAGTAGCGCCGGTGCTCGCCAGTCGGGTACGGGGCGAGGCACGCCCTGACCCGTGAGGGGTGTCAGTGTGGCCAAGGCCGCCTTGAATTCCCGGGATTTTAGTTCGATCTGGGCGGCCAGCAGGCGATGGTGGGGTCGCCGCCCCTCGGGTTTCCAGCGCTGGGCGGTTTCAACATCGCCTTTGTCCAGAGCTGTTTGAGCCAGCCAGGCCTTCACGCTTTGAGGCAGGGGCATTTCCGCCTTGGCGGAAGGGGTGAGGTTCAGCGCGAGCACCAGGCCAAGGATTGGACGCCAGGCGCGCATGGGCTTTCCCGCGGCCAGAAGCCAGAGCGCGACGCCCACGAGCGCCAGCCAAGCTCCCCATTCGGGATGAGCCGGTTGCAGGCTCCGCGCCACGGGCATGGGCTCCTTGCCTTGGGCCAGTCGAAGGAGGAAATCTGCCAAATCATCAGTTGGGCTAAACAGCTTGCCGCCGCTGCCCTCGGCCAGTTGTTTCAGAAATTCTGGTTGGGCGGTACTGGTGGGGGGCTCTTTGGCTTCCGTTTCGGTCTCGGCGGCCATGGGCACAACCTGGGGCGTGGGTTGCCCCAAGGCCACGGCGTACAGGGGCAACTTGGCTTCCTTCAAAAAACCGGTAGCCCGCGCCAGGGCTTCCGGTTGGGCTTCCCAGGTTTCTTCGCCATCACTGAGCAGCAAGATCACGGCCGGTGCCTTCTTGTCGATTTGGGCCACGATCTGGGGAATCCCGCGCCCCATGCTGGTGCCAGGGCTGCCAATTTCACCGGGGTTTACCGCCCGCAGCGCATCCCGCAGCAGGGGCCGGTCGTCGCCCGGCGGCATCAGGGGAATCGTATCCCCCGTGAGCAGATCTAGGCTGAAGCGAGTGCCGTGATTGGGTGTGTCCCAAAGGCGATCCAGGGTGCGCAAGGCCGCCTCCCATCGGGATTTCCCGCGCACATCGGGCACCAGCATCGAGCGGCTGGCATCCACCACCACATGTACCGTGAGCCGTGGCACCTCGGGCAGCCCGTACCGCGGTTCCGCCAGTCCGAGCCCGGCTCCAGCCAACACCAGGGCCATGCCGAGGCCTAGAAGCAGTGGCTTCTGCCCCACAACTCGCACGCCGATGCCAGGCCGAAACTGCGCCCAGATGCCCAGAAACAGGGCCAGCAGCGCCAGACCCAAGGCGGGGGCGAGGAAGATGGGATGGGAAAAGGGGAAGGACATGTCATTTCCCCACAACAGGTTCACGCCACAGAAATACGGATCGCGATGGTTTTTCGATTAACCAGTGTTTATCCGTGGACCAATGTCTTTCCCAACCAAATAGAAGCCGTGATGAATGGGACCAAAAGGCATTCTTTTTTCTTTTTTTAATCGGTGTCCATCGGTGTCCATCGGTGTTCATCGGTGGCAAAAACTTTTTTTCAGCCACCGATGAACACCGATAAACACCGATAAAAGCGAACCTCATACTTCACCCCAAGCTGTATCCACGGCCTTGTCGACTTCGGCTTCGAGTTCCTGGATTTTGGCGTGCATTTCCAGCATGGGTTCTTTCGGTCAAGGCGTGATGAAAGGGGATGATTGCACTTCAACGACCACGTATTTCCTTCGCAGAGGCGCTGTTTGTTTTCTGTTTTTTTCCATGTTCTCCGTGCCTCCGTGGTGAATCCATTTTTCAGTTCTGCACCCACTGCGGTCGCTTCCGTCCACGTTTCCGCATGAGATCAATGGCGAGAGGCAAGGCGAGGAGCGCGGCAGCGGCCAGAATCCACTTGGCCAAGGGCTTGCCTTCCGAGGGGGCGTCTACCGGTAAGGCCGTTTTTTCCAGCTTGTCCACGGCGGCCAGGCTGCGTTCGAGCCCTTGGGGATCATCGGCCGCCAAGTATTCGCCGCCCGTGAGCATGGCTATCTGGCGCAGGGCATCGGGATCCGTATCCACCTTGAGCATGGCGAAATTGCCGCCATCGATGGGATACAGGCTTTCGCCGCCGGGGCGG
>JAUYES010000245.1 GCA_030691225.1 Holophaga sp.
TGCAATGGCAAGATGCGTCGGCGGGCCCAGTCCCTCGGAGCCCGCTGTGCGGTGACGCTGCAAGCCGGGGCCTTTTCGGGTGAGAGTGAAGGCACCCCGCAGGTGGAAACACTTCAAGTTGAAGCGCCGACGCAAACTGCATTCCTGGGCTTCAGTGCGGCCGAAGCCAAGGCCGTTGATTTGGGTCGATCCGAGGTCATCGTCAGCGCGGGCCGGGGCATTGGTCGCAAGGACAACCTGCCCATGATCGAAGCACTGGCCAAGGCTCTGGGCGGAGAACTTGGCGCCACGCGACCCGTGGTGGATGCGGGCTGGGTCGAGCATAGCCGCCAAGTGGGCACCACGGGTCAAACGGTGGGTCCGAAACTTTACATTGCCTGTGGTATTTCTGGGGCCATTCAGCACGTGGCGGGCATGAAAAAATCCGATTTCGTGGTGGCAATCAACAAAGATAAAGAAGCCCCCATCGCGGAGGTTGCCGATGTGCTGGTGGTGGCCGATCTCGTACAGTTTGTTCCAGCGCTTACGGCAAAACTCCTAGGCGGCCGGTAGTTTTGGTTGGTTTTCGAAAAGCTAGGTAGGGAAGCTCCTTAAAGACAAGAAGCAGGCGTTCAGGCTCCGCCTCCGGCGGGGTTTGAACGCCTACAATCCTGTTTTCCTCCCAAGACTTTGCAGGTACGGCACTATCGCCAAATCCAAACGGGCCAGGTGATCCCTTAGGTAGCCATTGAGTAATTCCACGGTTCGGGCCCCCAGTCCCCGTTCTCCCCCACGGCTTCTGCTTAACTGGTCTTCCATGGCCCGAAGCAGGAAGCGATGAGCCTTGGCGTGTTCCACCCTGCCAGGGTAATCCACGAGATCCATGAGCATCTCTTCCCGATTGAAGTGCTCCCGGGAATGGGTGACTAGGGCCTCCAGCAGGCCTGGCAGTTCGGTGTCCGACCGGCCTTCCCGTGAGGCATCCTGCAGACTGTTGAGAATTCCCAAAAAGGAACGATGGTCCTCATCCAAGGTGGGGTAACCCATGGAAAGGCCATCGTGGTTTGAAGGCAGGGACCGCATTTCTCCCCCCAGGAAGGGGATGTAGTTCGCGTCATCCCCCTGGATGTGGCTGAGGACCTGCTGAATAAAGGACTGGATGGGGATGGCCATGGTCTGCACCCCGGCTTTTGCAGCTCGCACCTCCAACTCCACAAAGCCGGTGCTGAG
Source organism: Holophaga sp. (assembly GCA_030691225.1). Taxonomy (GTDB): domain Bacteria; phylum Acidobacteriota; class Holophagae; order Holophagales; family Holophagaceae; genus JAYREN01. Next base: position 1,210 of record JAUYES010000245.1, read on the forward strand.
AACCCCATGGAGGGCCCGATGAGCTGAAAGGTCAGAGAAGCCCGCCTCCTGGAGAATGGCCTCCTCTGTTGCAAAGTGGCGAAGGGTGTACCGGCGGAGGAAGGCTAGAGTCTCCTGAAGCACGGCTTCCGGGTGCTCTTCCTCGATGGCCTTTAGCATCTTCCCGGCGGCCTCGAAAAGGGCTTGGTGCTGGGCGTCGATGCGCGTTTCACCCACTGCCATCGCCTCTGTCCAGAGCGGTGTTTCCATGCTTCAACCCCAATTCCGTATCGTGCTGTCTGGATCCTGGCTATTCCGTGACGAGGGCCCCCACGGGGATAGCCAATGGAATCGTGGTTCTTCCGTTGGCATTCTTCGCTTTATATCGGACTCGTTTTGAACATGCCTTTTTATTGGTGCTTCGGCTATTTCATGGCCGGAGCCTTTGGCTTGAACGGCAGGTTCAACTGCCCGCCGAGAAGATCCTCGATGGGCAGGGTGAATTTCAACTGCCGCCCCAGGGCAATGGCGGTGATGAGTACAAAAGACCGAAAGTGCATCGAAGGTGTCCTTTTTAAGAGAAGGCAGGGTTGCTAGAGACCGTCCTAGCGTTTGACCACTAGGCTCACCACGGTTTTATCATTGCCGCCCATGGAGATCATGATCCCGTGTTCTTGTTTGAGGGGCACTTGGTAGGCCCCGGCCTTGCCCGTCAACTGTTTCCAAAGATCCACGGCCATGCGAACGCCGGTGGCGCCGGTGGGATGACCGTAGCCCACGAGGCCGCCGCCGGTATTGGTGGGGAAGCGACCCGTGCGTTTGTTCTCACCTGCGGCGATGAGATCCATGCTCTGGCCCGGGGCCGCGAGATCCAAGGCTTCCAGGCTCAACATGCCGGTGATGCTGAAGCAATCGTGAACCTCGATCACGCCATAATCGTTCGTGGAGATGTGCGCCATATCGCGAGCCGCGGCGGAGGCTCTTCGGCTGGTGGTGAGCTCGGTCAAATCCGGAGGCGGAGCCGTAAGGTTGGCCGTGGCGTGGCCGTAGCCGACGATCTTGATCACATCCTTACGCTTCAATCCGAGGCGCTTGTAGCCCTCCTTGGTGCATACGACGATGGCGGCGGCCCCATCGGAAACTTTGGAACAATGGAAGAGATTGATGTGCTCGCAAAAGGTGCGGGCGTCTGGCGGAGTTAGGCCTTGACTGAGTAAATCCTTCACCTTGTTGAAGTGTTCCTGGGCCAACGGATTGAGTCGGGCGTTTTCCACCGCCGTTGCGTACCAGTGGGCCATGGCCTCGCGGGATTTTTCCACGCCGTATTTTTGGCCGTAGGCACCGGCGCGATCCGAAAATTTCTGGGGGAAGAAATACGTTCCACCTTCTTTGCGCTCCCCCGCAAACCAACCGGCCCCCGCGAGAATATCGGCGCCATACACGGCTTTTACGGTGTTCTGCACTTCCACACCCATGACCAATACGCTCTCGGCGAGGCCGCTCAGCACACTCTTGATGCCGGTGGCCAGAGCCAAACCGCCGGAGGCGCAGGCACCCTCCACACGGATCATGGGTTTGTATTCGAGCGAAGGATGGGCAATGGTCATGAGCGAACCCAGGTGCCCTTGCTTGTTGAAGCGGGCGGCCATGAAATTGCCAATGACGCCTTCGTCAATGGTTTCCGGGTCATCAATTTGGGCGAAAACATCGCGGCCCACCTCTTGGATGTAATGCTCCAGGCCGGGGCGAGCCACGCGGGGATTGAATTCCGGGCGGCCAGTGCCGAGGCTCATGGTGTAGGCGCCTGCGGCAAGGTAGAGGGGTTTTGGCATCTTGGTCATGGTCGTATCCCTCAGTCCATGTAGTCGTTGATGGGGCCGTACAGATGGAAAAAGCCCAGGGTGAGCACCTTGTTGACATCCTCAGGGTGGTTGGCCACCCCCGTTTCCACGAGGCGTCGAGAGGCCTCGCGACTGGCGCGGAAGTAATCCGTTGCAAGTTGAACGCCGAGTGTGGACTTGGCTTTAAAGCTTGAGAAGTATTCGTGCAACTTGGTTTCCAGTTCAGGGTTGCCCTGCAAGGATTTCCACGAGAAGGCCGGATTGGGATGCGCGCCGAGGTGTGCATCGGCTTCTTTATCCCAGATGCCATCGAGAGGAACATAGGCTTGCTTATCGGGGTCGTAGATACCCACGATGGCGCCCTTCTCATACTTCAGGAAGCCATCCTTTTGGGTGCCCGAGGAGGTCTGGCCGCCCTTGACCCCAAGTTCCAAATAGCGATCAATGAGCGAGCTGTGCAGGCCATCATTCAGGTATTTATCCATCACCCGCAAGATGAGTTGAAACACATCGATGCCCACATAATCGATGAGCTGAAAAATACCCATGGGTCGCAAGAGCCAATCACGTGAAGTTTTGTTGACGAAATAGACAGCCTTGATAAAGCCGTGCTCCTGGGCTAACCGTTCCACTTCGCGGATGCCGTGCAGGCCGTCCCGCATGAAGTGGCCATTGCCGATGAAACCCGCAATATCGTTGGACGAAACAACTGTTTTTCGCAGCACCTTGGCGAGTTCCGCGGCGAGTTCTTGCAATTCGGTATCGCAGACATCCGGGATAATAATTTCCAACAGTTTCTGCACTGCCGGAGGATTGTAGAAGTGGTAGCCGATGACCCGTCCGGCCATCCCTGCCGCTTCAGAAAGCACATGCAAAGGAATGGACGAGGTGTTGGTAAGGATATACATTTCGCGAGGACAAAGGGCCGCCAGCTCCTTGTAAATGCCGATCTTTAATTCTTCTTTCTCGAAGGCAGCCTCGAAGACCAACGTGGAATCTTGAGCCAGGGTCATGGTCTTGCCGGTGCGCACATGCAGAAGCACTTCACTGGCGAAGGCTTCGATCATTTCCCCGTTTTCGACTAGATCCTGGCGATCCGCGTAGAGGCGGCGCA
>JAUYES010000256.1 GCA_030691225.1 Holophaga sp.
GATTTTGCGCACTTTCTCGTGGTTGGAAAGTTTGGTGTTTACGCGAGCCACTTGCTTCATCAACTTGGCATAGACCTTTGGGTTGGCCACCATTTCGGCATCGGATTCGAAGTGCAGATGCTTGCGTGAGCACCAATCCCGGAGGGCAGGGAAGTGGGGTACCACCAATGCGGTGATGTGATTGCGGTGATCCCCGATGAGCACAGCCTGTTCGATGTAGGGGTCCGCTCGCAAGAGATTTTCTACTGGCTGCGGCGCGATGTTTTTGCCGCCGTTGGTGACGATGATTTCTTTTTTCCGATCCGTGATCTTTACGCGGCCTTGGGGATCAATCTCGCCCACATCGCCGGTGCAGAAATAGCCATCGGCATCGAACATTTCGCGGGTGGCTTCCTCGTCGTTCCAATAGCCCTGCATGATGTTGGGGCCGTAGGCAAGGATCTCCCCATCCTCGGCCAGTTTCAAGAACGGCCGGTCATTCCAGGAGCGCTGTATGGGATGTCCCACATAACCTGGTCGCACCTTGCCTTGGCGATTGAGAGTTAGGATGGGACTGGTTTCAGTCAGACCGTAGCCCTCGTAGATGGGGATGCCCACAGCCCAGAAAAATTCCATAACACCCGGACTTAGGGCGGCTCCGCCGGAGATGCTAAAGCGCAAGCGTCCACCTGTCCTGACCCGAACCTTGGACAGTATCAAACGATCTGCAATCTTCCATGGGATACGCAGAAACAAAGGTGGTTTGCGTTCCAGGTACAGGTGATGCACCACTCGGTGGCAGATACCCATCGCCCAGCCAAAAACCATGCGCTTCAGGAATCCACCACTTGTAGCCGTATCGCGCACCCGGTCGTAGACCTTTTCGAAAATTCTTGGCACGGCCATCAGCACCGTGGGGCGCACTTCTTCCAAGTTCGGCTGAAGCGCCAGCAAGCTCTCGCAGTAGAAGATGCCCACCCCTAGGTAGAACATGGCGTAATAGCCGCCTGTTCTCTCGAAAATGTGGGATAGGGGCAGCACGCTCAGGCAACGGTCGCCGCGCTCAGGGCGCAGGGCTGGGAGGGCCACTGCCACCGCTTGCATAACGTTCGTGGCCACATTGCCATGGGAGAGCATCACCCCCTTGGGATCACCCGTGGTTCCCGAGGTATAGATGATGGTGAGCAGGTCTTCTGGTTTCCGTTCCGAGCCCCATCGCCGAACTTCGTCGCGTTGGCTATCGAGAGCCGCGCCTTCCTCCTGCAACTGGGACCATTTCATGACGCGGAAGTTCAGATCAGCAGGGGCGTCTCCGTCCACGAGGATCACGGTTTCCAGGTCGGGGAGTTGGGCTTGGTAGGCAAGAAGTTTTTTAAATTGATAGGGCGTTGAACAGATAATCCAGCGCGCACCGCTATGGCGCACGATCCACGCCGTTTGCTCGGCGTTTAGGGTCTGGTAGATGGGAACCGAAATTAGCCCGGAAAGAGCACAGGCGAAATCCGCAATGGCCCATTCTGGTCGGTTTTCCGAGAGGAATGCTACGCGGTCGCCTGCCCGCAGGCCATGAGCCTGCAGCGACAGGGCCAAGCGATCCACTCGCTCATGGAACTCGCGGTGGGAAATGGGGCGAAAGGCGCCATCCACTTTCGATGCAAAGGCCTCGGCAAGATCAATGCGCAAGGCTTCGTAGACTAGTTCAGCAACGGTTTGGGCCAAGTCGATAGCTCCATCAAATGGGAATGTGGCATGGTAGCAGGATGTCAATCGCGCAAAGCCTAAGTGAATCCATCCAGGCTTTTCATCTCGAACAGCGAGCTCGGGGGGTATCTCCGCACACCACTAGGGCACAGAAGGGTGACCTGGAAAAACTTCTGGATCACGCTACCTCCAGCCGGTGGGATTCCTGGGAAATAAAACCAAGGACTTTGCGGCGCTTTGCCCTTGAGCTGGGCGAGCGAGGCCTGGAACCAGCCAGCCAAGCCCGCATCCTGAGTACGGCCAGAGCCTTCTTTCATTGGCTATTCGAGACTCAGCGGATTCCCAGCAACCCTGCAACTGGATTGCGAAATCCGAAGCAGCCTCAAAAATTGCCAGCCTTTTTGACGGAGGGCGAAAGCAACTCCCTGTTGGATTTAGGGCCGGTGGTTGATTTTCTTAGCGCGCGGCTGAACTGCCTGCTGGAAATTCTCTATGCTTCAGGGCTCCGAGTTTCAGAACTCACCGGGTTGGATCTTCAGGATATTTTGCGAGAAGAACGCACTCTGCGAGTCGTGGGTAAAGGCAATAAGGAGCGTTTGGTACCTTTCCACGAGGCTGCTGCAGGGGTTTTAGATGCCTATTTAAGCTTTCGACAGGCCTTCCTCGCCGAAAAAGGCCTGCCGCCCAGCGCGGCTTTGTTCTTGAATCAGCGGGGAGGTCGGTTGACACCCACGAGTGTCCGCACCTTTTTAGGGAACGCCCTCGAATCAACCGCCCTGCGTGCCCATATTAGCCCGCATGCGCTGCGGCATAGTTTTGCCACCCATCTGCTGAACCATGGCATGGACCTGCGTGCTATCCAGGAATTGCTCGGTCACGCCAGTTTGAGCACCACCCAGCGCTATACGCACCTCGACATGGAACAACTGGCGAAGACCTATGACTCCGCTCATCCAAGAGCCCATAAGAGGTAGGGCCTGTTTTTAAAGTGGATGCGGCCACACCCCACTTTGAAAACAGACCCTACTGCTACTTCAGCTTCTCCAGCACCATATCGATCTGCTCAGAGACCTGAATGATATTGGCGTTCACGCCATCGATTTCCTGAGTGAGTTTGCGGACGGCTTCCACGGATTTGCCCATGTGATCGGCCACCACCGCAAAGCCCCGGCCGTGGACACCAGCCTTGGCGGCTTCGATGCTGGCATTGAGGGCCAGCATCTGCATGCTGGACATAATGGAATTGATTCGGCTCACAAGATTCCGGCTGCCCTCCAGGCTATCGGAGAGTTCGTGTTTGATGGTGCCCACCACTTCGGAAACATCTTCTCTTACCCGAGTGCTATTTTCTTCCAGCACCCGCACCATCATCCGACTCGTGACCGGGCTGATCAGCCGAGTTTCGGTATTGCGGATAATCTGCCGAATTTTTGCGTCCAACACTTCGTCGCCGGTCGCATCGAAAATAAAATCGGGTAAACCGCTGCGAAGGGCTTCCTCCGCATCGGTAAAGGTGCGGATTCCAGCCTCTCGGGCGGCCAGGATGCCAATCGCTTCCTGATCGGGGTCAGCAATAAAGGAGATTCTGGCGACCTTGCTGCGCCCAAAAAAAGCAAGAAGGCCATGGCCACCGCGCCCGCCACCGATGATGCCAATGCTGAACACATGCGTGCCGACCCAATTGCTCACCGTGGACTCCCTGAATGCGCCGATTGTAATCCAGAAAAGGTCTCAGCGGACTTTCGATCGATGGGAAGGGCCAGAGCAGAGGCTCTGTGCAATGTTTCGAACGCACTCTGAGGTAAGATGACCCTTCGCCCTCTGGGTGGTTCGAAAGGAATGGTTGTGGAGCTTTTTGTCGATCGTATCTGCCAGGAACTCTCGTTGCCCGGGCATCGGGTTGCGGCCGTCGTGGCCTTGTTGAACGAGGGGAACACCGTTCCTTTTATTGCGCGGTACCGAAAGGAAGCCACTGGGTCTCTGGACGAAGTCGCCATCCGGGCTATCGAAGATCGCATGACCTACTACAAAGAGCTGCTCGAGCGTCGCGATACAGTCCTCAAAAATATCGATAAGCAAGCCAAGCTTTCTCCCGAACTGAAGGCGCGCATCGAGAATGCCTGGACCAAGACCGAGCTGGAAGACCTCTACCTTCCTTACAAACTCAAAAAGCGCACCAAGGCCACCGATGCTAAGGAGCGCGGCCTGGAGCCCCTGCTGGATGCCCTGCTGACGGATGAAAGCGGTGCCGATCCCCTGATGTTGGCTGCCCCTTTCTGCAAGGAAGACCAGGAAGGCCTGCAAACGCCAAGTCTGTGTGTGGTTGGGGCTGGGCACATTCTTGCCGAGCGTTTGGCGGAGAGTGCCGATATTCGCGCCTGGCTGCGACAAGAATTCCATGACTTTGGCACCCTTCAATCCACGCTCCGGGATGAGAAAAAAGATTCGCAGGAAGCCCTGCGTTTCAAGCCCTACTGGGATTTTCGCGAACCCATCAAGAAAATGGCCGGCCATCGGGTGTTGGCCCTGCGGCGCGGTGAGAAGGAAGAAATTCTCACCGTCAAGCTCCTGGTGGACCGAGAAAAGCTGGTGACTCTGCTGGTGTCCAAGGTGTCCGTGCATCCTTCCAGCGGCTACCGCCCCACCCTGCATGAAGTCTGCGAGGATGCCTTTGATCGGCTGCTCTCGCCCAGTCTCGAAACCGATGTGCGCATGGATGCCAAGAAGAAGGCCGATATCGAGGCCATTCAGGTGTTCCAGACGAACATGGATCATCTCCTGCTGGCGCCACCTGCCGGGCAGATGGCCACCCTGGGCGTGGACCCTGGCATTCGCAAAGGCTGCATGCTGGCAGTCATCAATCGCCTCGGCCAGTTCATGGAGACGGCGACCATTTACCCCCTGGAACCCAAACGGGATATCGAAGGCAGCCGCGCCATTCTGGAGGCAATTGCGACCAAATTTCCTTTAGAGGCCATCGCCATCGGCAATGGCACTGGGGGCCGCGAGGCAGAAGCCTTCATTCGGCAATGGCTCAAAGATACTGATCGTCAGGGCGTCGCCTGCATTTCCGTGAGCGAGGCTGGGGCCTCGGTCTACAGTGCGAGCGATATTGCTCGTGAAGAATTCCCCGACCACGATTTGACCGTGCGCGGAGCCATCAGCATCGCGCGGCGCTTTCAGGATCCTTTGGCGGAATTGGTGAAGGTGGAGCCCAAATCCATCGGGGTGGGGCAGTACCAGCACGATGTCAATCAAACGGCCCTTAAAAAGGGCCTGGATGATGCCGTGGAATCCTGCGTGAACCGTGTGGGCGTTGACCTCAACACCGCTTCCTACCGATTGCTCAGCTACGTGGCGGGAATTGGGGAGAGTCTGGCGAAAAATATTATTCAGTTCCGTTATGAACACGGCGCCTTCAAACAGCGCGAACAACTGATGGAAGTGCCTCGGTTCGGTGAAAAGGCATTTCTTCAGTCGGCGGGTTTCTTGCGCATCCGTGAGGGTGAAAACCCCCTGGATGCCAGCGCCGTACATCCCGAGGCTTACCCCATCGTGCAGCGGATCTGTCAGGTCACGGGCAAAACGGTTCCCGAACTCATTGGCAACGATGCCGTGCTGGATGGCCTCGATCCCAAGCTCTTTGTGGATGATCGCTTCGGCATCGAAACCGTGGGCGATATTCTGGTGGAGCTCAAGAAACCCGGCCGCGATCCTCGCAAGAAATTCGAAGCGGTGCACTTCAAGGAAGGCGTGCACAAGCCGAACGATCTCGAAATTGGCATGGAGCTCCAGGGCATCGTTACCAACGTCACGGATTTTGGTGCCTTCGTCGATATTGGAGTCCATCAAGATGGGTTGGTTCATCTTTCCGAAATCAGCCACACCTTCGTAAAGAATCCTTCCCAGGCGCTGAGCGTAGGTCAAGCTGTGCGCGTGAAGGTGCTCGCTGTGGATTTGGCATCCAAGCGCATCGGTCTTTCCATTAAGGCGCTGCAGGCTGCGCCAGTGGCGCGTCCGCAAGCGCCTAGACCCGAACGGGCACCAAGGCCGGAACGGCCGGCCCCTGCCAACCGTCCTCCAGTAGCTAACCGTCCCGAGGGCTCCCGGCCACCCCGTTCGGCCAGACCCCAACAACGTCCCGAAACTAGCCGTCCCGCGGAGCGCAAGCCCGAACCAAAACCAGAGGTCAAGGGGTCCAGCCTCGATGATCTGATGGCACGATTCAACAAAGGTATCCGGTGATGAGAACTCTCCACCTTGTGAGCCTGGGATTACTTCTGCTTGGAACGGGCTGCCGTTGGGTTGAGCCCTTGAAGCGCCAAAAGGTATACACCGCTCACGAGGCTGGCTTGACCTTGATCTATGAAAATCCCCAACTGGAGAGCCAAGCCAGGATGAACGCCCGACTTCAGGTGCGTGTTGAGGCCGCCAGGGATGGGGAAGCTGGAACCGCCGTAAAGATGACCTACACCAGCCTGCAAGGGGAAATGTCGGCCCTGTTCTTTCAGAAAAATGGTGGCATCTCGCTCAGTCAAGATGGACGCACCCCTGGCCTGATGATTCTTCCCGAAGGTTTTCCTGATCGTGTCAGCCGGTGGGAATCCAACGGCACAATCACCCGTGTCTTGGGTCGAGCCGCAGCGGATTTGCATGGCTTGAAGCTGCCCGAAAGCGCCGACCGAGTGGGGGTGTGGACGGAATCCGTTTCGCCCAAGGGGCAGCGTCAGCGCAGTTTTCTCCTGCCCGATATCGGCGAAGTTGAAACCCTGATCTGGCGGGACGGCGCATGGGTGTCGGTAAACCGGCTTGTTTCCCGCGGGTTCACCGATCTTCCGG
>JAUYES010000260.1 GCA_030691225.1 Holophaga sp.
TGGGTGTTTGGGTGATCTAGGGTTAGGCGTTACCGATTGGCCATGGAATTTTACTCAACATTCTCCGCTCCAATCATTTTCGCAGTCGTTTCCGGTTGCATTCTCTCGATTGCCACATTCCTTCTAAACCGCGCATTTCGACATGGCTTCATCAATGAGCACACTTCCAGAAGAGGCTCTCCTGTATGGTTTGGGTTTTCTGTGTCGGTAGTTTGTTTTGGCATTCTCGTGACACTTCTACTATTCCTCATCTCAAAAGGCGCAATACTTGAGCTTCTTCACTCTGCCTAACCTCTTGTTTAACGCGGACCCAACCGGCACGGACAGCTTCAATGTCTTTTGGTAATGATTCCTCGTTTCCGTTCATTGTCCAGTCGGGCTGGTTAACCGCCTTCGTTGGCCGCAGTAAGGTTAAACGATATCTCTGGCGAGGGGCCTGCCTATTCGGCCTTTCGTTTTGTTGTTTTTTTCCCAACCATATTCATTGTGCAACGATGGGATGGGGAGTGCCCTGGGCCACATATGCCAGCTGGTGCCTCTGTTTTTCGAGGGGGGGTGTTCTGCCCCGAAACTTCCGGCCTGAGTTGCTAATTGCCTACGTCTGCTTTTGGTGGCTCATTTATCGATACGCCCCAAAAATCTTTAAGAAACGTTCCCGTGTCCAGATTGAACCTTTCCTGCAATCCGAGACTTTCGCCTCTGACCAGCACCTTGACCAGGCCTTTTTCTTCTGTTCGCGATGCGGGAGCCAGCACGGTGGAATTCCGGTTACAGGGCCAAAATTAATGCTTCGGGGATCTTCATCCCTTCAATGCCTCCATGTTTGGAAGGCAATCTCAAAAGAAGAATTTCAAACACGGGCATCGCAAGAATTCCCTTCAGAATGGTCGACTGCTCTTCCAATCTTTAAACAACAAAACCCGTCTACCCAGCCCAAGCTCAACTCTGACAGTGCCTCAGCGATCGTGCTTCCGCTCCATGAATTCTGATGTCGGTTCTCCCATCGCTATCCACAGCGCCAATTAACTCTGATCGCTAGGCACGTCATCGGAGGTCACAGAATGACTAGAGCCAAGCCGCAAGGTGGTAATCAGGGCCTAGCCTTTCGCTCGTTCTGAGCGCTGCTCCATAGACCTCATTTTCGATTCGACCCAAAGGAGGACCCGATGGCAGGACTCTTCAACTATGCCGGTATGGTGATCGGCTCGATTGGTCTCTTCTTTGGTTTCTATTACCTGGGCACTCGCCCCGATACTTCTATCCGGCTGGTGACCCTCACTACTGTTGGGATCGTGGGAATCCTTGCTTTCGCCCGTCACGTCATTTTCCACAAATCTGACGCCAAGCGGCTGGGATGGGAAACCGATCGGCCCGATTGGATGTTTGAAGTTGGCTTCGCCAATCTTGCGTTTGGGATCATCGCAATCATCGCGGTCCTCGGTCACCATTCGCCAAAGACTCAGGCAATCATCCTTCTTGGTTACGCCATCTATCTCGCCCAGGCAGCTGTTTTGCATGGTTACAGGTATTTCACGGATCCGATAAAGTCGCCTGCCAGACTCTGGCGCAGTTGCATTTCTACGCTCCTTTACGCCGCCATGATGTCCTACTTTGCGGTGAGGGTTCTTTGGTGCTCATGCCTCAGCATCGGAGGATCAATCGGTGCGCCATAATCAAACCCCTGATCAGGAATACGCGTGCCCACCGTCCGAAGTGATTGGCATAGTCTCAGCTAGGATAAAAATGACATGGAGTCCAACTTGTTGAATAACCGCACGCTCGAAGAACAACGCCACGAATTCTCGAGTAGACGTTTTCTCGCGATGCCAATCGCGGGAACAATTGCTTGGTCAGTTGTGGGCATAGCTAGCTTCTTCCTGCCCCCGCGCCAACTATGCTTGCTGCTTTTCTCGGCCACGGGTTCGATCGTTTACCTAGGGATGTTCATTTCTCGATTTACGGGAGAAAATTTTCTGGATAAATCTAAGCCGAAAAATGTCTTTGACTCGCTCTTTATGCATTCCGTTGCGATGTCTCTGGTGGTCTACGGAATCGCCATCCCATTTTTCCTGAAAGACTACAGTTCTCTTCCTCTCAGCATTGGTGTGCTTACGGGCCTGATGTGGATCCCGTTTTCATGGATCATCCAACATTGGATCGGGCTATTCCACACCATCGCCCGGACGGTGTTGATTTTAATCGCCTATTATCTCTTTCCGTCCCATCGCTTCTTAACAATCCCGGCAATTATTGTTGTGATTTATCTGATCACGATTTCCGTTTTCGAAAAACGTTTTCGATCGGCAGCGCAACGCAGCTAAGTCGGCGTGAAGTCTTGGGCTTTTCGAAAAAAAATAGATTTTTTGCACCCATGAAACAAGGGCGGACATTCTTGTCCGCCCTTGTTTCATTCACCTAAAACTGATTCCACAAATACTGATTGGTCACTTCGTGGTGGAATTGAATCTCGCTGGATTTGACCACCGCGCCCAGGGCCTTGGGGCAGCGTTCGGCCTGGGCTAGCTTCAGTTCGGCGTATTTGGCGTGCACATCCTCGCCCATGATTTCGGCCAGGAAGCGGCTGCTCTTGTAGAGGCGAATGGCGTCGAAGATGTTGTCGGGCAAGAAGCGGGTGCGTGGGCGCTTGGTGGGATCCTCGGGCTCTCCCAGGGGGCCTTCGAGGCCGGTGCGGAGCAGGCTATAGAGATTGAGGTAGGGATTGGCGTCGGGACCGACACTGCGAATTTCAATGCGCGCGGATTTAGCGTTGCCTAGGGGAATGCGCACCATGGAGCCGCGATCCGTGGGGCTGACTTTGATCTGATTGGGGGCCTCGAAATGGGGATCCAGGCGGCGATAGGCGTTCACGCTGGGGTTCATCACCAAGCAGAGCTCCTGGGCGTTGGCTAAGGTGCGCTGAACGAAATCCCAGGCCATGGGGCTGAGACCTTCCTTACCGTTCTTCTGATAGAAAAGATTTTTGTCCTTGCGGCTCAGGCTGATGTTGGTGTGCATGCCATTGCCGTTCACGCCGGCCACTGGCTTAGGCAGGTAGCTGGCCGTGAGGCCCATGGCGGCAGCCACCTGGCGCGTGAGCAGCTTGTAGATCTGCACCTGGTCGGCGGCGACGTTGGCTTCGGCGTAGCTGAAGTTCATCTCGAACTGGCTCGGGGCCACTTCCGGGTGGTCTTTCTCGTTGACGAAACCCATGGCGCGCTGGGCCTCGGCGCTGGTATCGATGAACTGGCGCAGCGCATCGCCCGGCAGGCTGTGGTAGTAGCCGCCAGTGCTGATGAATTCAAACTTACCGGTTTCGTGAAAACGCCGTTCGGCCTCAAGCCCTTTGAATAGGAAACCCTCGATCTCATGGGCGGCGTTGCAGATGGTGCCGTCCTTGGCGTACATCGCGTCGGTGTAGGCCTTAAGGCAGGCGCGCATATCACCGGGGTAGGGCGTACCGTCTTGGTTTTCCACCATGCCGAAAACCAGCACCTTGCCGGGCCCGAAGATATCGGAGGGCATCCAGTAGAAGGCGGGCCAGTCGATGCGGAGCCGCAGATCCGATTCGGCCTGCACCGCAAAGCCCCTAATGCTGGAGCCATCAAACGTGAGGTTATCGCTGGATTTGAGCAGGTATTTCTTGTCGTAATCCAGCATGTGGAAGCGCCCTTCCAGGTCTGTGAAGCAGACCGTGACGGCCTTGATGCGCTTCTCGTCGGCCAGATACTTCATTCGCTCCTCGCGCATCTGATCGGGCGACACGCGATCCAGGCGCTGCTGTCGTACCTGAAGATTCATCTCCTCCATCGTGTCGTAGGGGATTTCTAGGAAATCTCGAAGTGGGGTGATGGACATGGCGAACCCTCCAGGTGACCGGGATTAAACTCTTGCAGAATAGTATTAATGATAAAAATAAACCAGACAAGACTAAAATTACTCAAAATAAGAACAAAAATAGAGTCTTTGATAAGTGCTGTCGTTGCCGAGCTTGTTGGCGAAGCTGAGCATCTCAGGGCTTGCTTCTTTATCCGTGTTCATCCGTGTTCATCCGTGGACTGCTTTTCTTGCAATCGGCTTCAACTGAAAAAGAAATCCACGGATGGACACAGATAAAAATGATTTGATTGTTCAGGGTAATCGACCGGGGCTCCATAATCCGGCGCGTTCATCCAGGCCTAGCGCCAGGTTCAGGTTCTGGATGGCTTGGCCGGCCATGCCCTTCACGAGGTTGTCCAGTGCCACCAGAATGGCCGTGCTGCGACCATCTGAATGCACCGCTAGCTCGGCTATGTTGCTGCCGAGCACGGCGGCAACGCGGGGAGAATCTTCGACCATGCGCACGAAGGGCGCGTGCCGGTAGAAGTCCGCAAAGCGGGAAGTGAGGTGCGTGTTTCCTTCTGCTTGCACCGTGGCAAAGATTCCTCGCACGAGCGGCGCCGAATGCGGGACGAAGGCGAGATGCAGATTCGGTAATCCGTGCGTCGCCATCAGCTCGTCCACTTCGGCTCGGTGCTGATGATTCAATACCTTGTAGGCGCGGAAATCCTGCGCACGCTCCGGGTGGTGAGTGCCCGCTTGGGGATGAGCGCCTGAACCGGAAGAGCCAGTGGCGCCGCTGGCAGCCACAAAGGTGATATCAAGCCCTGCAAGGGGCAGCAGCGCTAGGTTCAGGGCTGTGGCGAAACAGCCCGGATTGGCGATGCGGCGAGCACCGCGCAATGCGGCCCCGTGCACTTCGGGGCAACCGTACACAAAATCGGGCAGTCGCTCGGGGCAGGGATGTTTTCTTCCGTAGGCTTGCTCGAAGGCGTTTGGGTCTTGGATACGGAAATCTCCCGAAAGATCCACAAGCACGAGGCGTTGCTCAATGCCCGCCGCTTTCCATTGGGCTTCGAGTTCGGGTAGTTGGTTGGCCAGCTCGCCGTGGGCCAAGGCTGAAAAGACCACGGGCTGGGGGCTGGCGGCTAGGCTTTGCCAATCCATTTCGCCGAGGAAACTCTGATCCAAGAATCCCCGCAGTCCGGGATGGGCTGCATAGAGCGGCTTGCCCGCGTGGGAGCGGCTGAGGGCCTGGAGCGATGCCAGGTGAGGGTGCGCCATCAAAAGCCGCAGCAGTTCGCCGCCGCCATACCCCGCCGCGCCGAGAATGACCGCATCGAAGGGCGTGCTCATTTCGCAACCATGGTCAGAGAAAAATTTGGAACGCGCTCTTTGAGTAGTGTCAGCACATGCTCGGCGAGCTCCATAGGTTGATTGCGGGCGTTAAGGCCGGGCAGCCCAGTGGCCTGGGCAACGAAGCGCACGCCCACACCGTTATCGGTGGCGGGTCCTGTCACGACATCCACGGAAATGCCATAGCGAGTGCGCAGCTCTTCCACGCCACCCACCACACCAACGGGGTCATTGGCGCAAAGCAGGAAGGCCGCACCCAGGGCGCGCAATTCGGGATCGGCGAAAATGGATTGCACGCCGTATTCGCCCAAAATGCCATCGCCGGTTTCCGCCACGATCACATCGACCCCTTGGCGCATCAGCGCCGCGAAGACGGACCGGGCGGCGCGGGTTGCGGATTTGGCATCGGTGGTGACCACCCCGGCATCGGTGAAATCCGCAACCGCTGCGGCGCCATAGTCCTTCATGGCGAGCACATCCCGCATGAGCGACACGCCCGTGAGTTTGGCACCGCCCACCTTAAGCCCGGCCTGCGCGAAACGGCGCACCAGGGCGCAGGCAGCATAGGTTTTCCCAGCGTTCATGCAGGTGCCTGCCACATACACCACGGGGCAGGTGGGTAGCGCGTCGCCTGCGGGGAGGGCTCCCATTTGAATGGAAGCTGGTTGGCCTGCGCGACTGCCGAAATCTGGAAAGACCAGCAGTTGCCCAAGCACTTCGACTTCGAAGGGCGAGCCCACGTCGGGATTATGGGACGTGCAATGGCCGAGCACGCCGCCCAGATTCAATAGGTGCACGCGATCCCCAACGGCAACATTGTCGGGCACCACGCCTTCATAACCTTGGAGGGCATTGCGGTGGCCCAGGGCACCCAGGATTACGTCGCCGCTATGCAGGCGGGTGAAGCGGCCATGGAGATCTTCGAGCTGATTGTAGGTGCTCTTTTCGCCCAGAATGCGGCCCGCCAGCACTGAGCCTGCTTCGACGCGAATATCCGAGGTGAGCGTAACGCTGGCACCGGGGCGAAGGTTTCGGGTGACCGAGCCGATTTTGTCGAGATGTAACCTCACGCCAACTCCTTTGTGCCGAGGGCGGGCTCCCGTGCGCCCAGCGCCAGCATCTGCGAAATTCCGTGCAACTTGGCGAAGCCTGCGGCTTCCGTGCCGCTCCAGAGTCGGCTGCCCTCGCCATAGCTGGCGGCAGCGTTCATCAAGGCGTGGGGACTGCGCACGCCGAGCACGTTGAAGGCACGAGGGTGCAACCTCACCCGAACCTCGCCGCTAACGGTGTGCTGGCTGGATTCCAGAAAGGCCTCCAGATCCCGAGCCAGCGGATCGAAGAACTGTCCTTCATGCAGCAGGCTACCGTAGAGATTGCCCAGGCTTTCCTTCCAGAAGAGCTGCTTGCCCGTGAGCACCAGTTTTTCCAGCTCTCGGTGTGCGGCGATCAGCAGGTGGGGTGCCGGAGCCTCGAAGCCGACCCGGCCCTTGATGCCGAGGATGGTATCGCCGAGATGCACCCCGCGACCGATTCCGTAGCACCCCCCGATTTGGTTGAGGGCCTGGATGAATGCCACGGGCTGGAGTCTCTGGCCATCCAATTGGGTTGGAATGCCGCCTTCAAAGGCGATGCAAAGTTCGGTGGGGGGAAGTGCATCGTCAATGACAGCGCCGGGATAGGCGGCTTCGGGAAGTTCGGACCAGGCATCGTGGGTCTCGCCGCCACCGATGCTGGTGCCCCAAAG
>JAUYES010000261.1 GCA_030691225.1 Holophaga sp.
CCTTCGCAGGATTGCCCATTCTCTTGCAGACGATCTCGTGGCTCGGTTGACAGGAGAAAAGGGCGTTGCGGCCACCCGAGTTGTTTTCATTCGTCAGCTCTCTCCGCTCATCAAGGAGGTCTTCCAGATCGATCGGGATGGCTCCAGCCCCGTGCAGCTTACGCATCACAAGAGTCTTACCCTGTCGCCGACCGTGGCGCTGGACGGTCGGTTGGCCTACATGACCTACAAGGGCGGGCCTCCTGAAATTTGGGGACAAACCAAGCCGGGTGGCCCCTTCGAAAAACTCTTCCCGGCCAAGGGTGGACCGCAAGGTCCTTGCACGACTCCGGTGTGGTCTCCCAATGGCAAGCGCCTCGCCTTTGTGCAAGGCGACAAGCGCGGCAACACCGACATCATGGTGTTGGATGTGGGCACTGGCCGGGTGCGCCGATTGACCGATAGCAATTGCATCAATACCGAGCCGACCTGGAATCCTGCCGGAACTCAGATTGCCTTCACCTCTGACCGGGAAGGCACCCCCCAGGTCTACCTGATGGAGGAAGATGGTTCCAACGTCCGGCGCCTCACGGTGGAAGGCGCCTATAATGGGAGCGCTTCCTGGAGTCCGACCGGTTCGATGATCGCCTACGTGTCTCGCTTTGAAGGTAAATTCGACTTATTCGTTTATAAACTCGGAGAAGGCAAATCTTACCAAATCACCACGGGTGTCTCGAGCAGCGAATCGCCTGACTGGTCACCGGACGAGCGTCGATTGGTTTTCTCAAGCGGTAGCCTAGGTGGGATGCAGCTTTACACAACGGATCTTTCGGGCAACACCCTGCGTCGGCTAACGGAATTTTCGGGGTGCCAGAGCCCCAAATGGACACGCTCTCGGTAAATAAACTGGTCCACCTTTCGTTGGTGGCGCTAAACTCAAATCAACTTGGAGGAAAAACATGCGATTCAATCAGACCATCATTTCTGCGGCTTTGCTGCTCGCTCTTGGAACTGGCATTGCCTGCAACAAACCTGCAGCAGCTCCGAAGGTTGACGAAGAAGCGGTGAAGCGCGCTGCTGCGGAAGAAGCTGCCAGGAAGGCTGCCGAGGAAGCACGACTCAAGGCCGAAGAAGAAGCCCGTCGCCAAGCGGCTCTCGCTGCCGAAGCTGCCCGCAAGGCTGAGGCCGAAAAGGCTGAAGCTGCTCGCAAGGCTGAGGCCGAAAAACTGGCTGCCTACAAGGCTGCTGCGGAAGCTGCGCTCAAGGATATCAATTTCGCCTTGGACAAGTCGGCCATTCGCGACACCGACAAACCCAAGCTTCAGATCGTTGCTGATTTCCTGAAGGCCTTCCCCCAGGCCAAGGTTCAGCTCGAAGGACATTGCGATGAGCGTGGCACTGTGGAATACAACCTCGCCCTGGGCGATCGTCGTGCTCATGCTGCCAAGAGCTATTTGACCAGCCTGGGCGTGGTGGAAGATCGCCTTTCCACCATCAGCTATGGCAAAGAGCGTCCCAAGATTGAGGGCAAGAACGAACAGTCCTGGCTCATCAACCGTCGTTGCGAATTCAAGCTTCAGTAGGCTTCATATAGACCTGCATAAAAAGAGCGGAGGCCAGCCTCCGCTC
>JAUYES010000266.1 GCA_030691225.1 Holophaga sp.
CTTTGGGATCGTTTTGCCGTCGAAATAATGGATTTGGCCCAAAATGGCGGCACACCTGCAGAAAGCATTTTAAGAAAGCTGGATGCCATGAGTTTGTTTGGCGATCTCCTGGGTTATGGTGAGGATCGCAAGCTCTTCAACAATTGGCTTGAAGGATTCCATGACGATGTCAAAGAGATTCGCCGCACCGTGAGGCTTGTCCAGCAGCGGATAGAAGCATCCAGCAGGGCTTCCTATGCCTACACATTGCTGCCCAGCGAATAAGGGCCGGTAGCTTTGCAAATCTATGTCCCCAGCTGGAAGATCAGGGGAGTCTCCAGTCCCAGACGATGAGAGACAACTTCCACTTCTGCTCGGATCTGAGCTTGGAACACCGTCGAGCCAATCACGCACACACATCCCAATCGGAGTGCCTTCTCGAGGGGAACGACTGGTGCTCCTTCGATGAAGGTTCCGTGGGCAGCAGGATTCCGGTCGGTGACTGCGAGGAGGTTCAAGTCCAGGGCCCGTGCCTCCGCAGCGGCCAGGCGTCCCGCCTTCCCGGCCCCGCAGATCACCAAGTCCCGGTGACCTTGGTGGGAGGCCGCGGCCAGGAGATCGCGGTAGTCCTGTCGTAGTTTTAGCTCCTCCACTTGGGCGGCGGCGTCCAGGAGTCGAGCCGTCTGGCCATCGAGGCTTCCAGTCGCCCGGTAGGACAAGCGTAGGTTGAACATGGACCTCAGCTTGTCCTTGGCATCGAAGAAGGCGATACGAGGGCAGTCCTGCGTCGACATCACGGGCCGGAGGATCTGGGACCAGAAATGGGGGCTCAGGAACTCATGGAAGACGCTGATGTATTCACGATTCTCGTAGCGATCGCCCAGATTGATGACGGGTTTGAACAGGATGGTGGTCGGCTTGCCGAAATACCGTGCCTCGACTCCCACGGAGGATGAGACCGTCATTACCCGCTTGATGCGGTCCGAGGATAGGAGCAGGTAGGCTGGGTGGCTGCACACCTCCACGTTTCCGAATTCCGAGAGGAAATGCAGGATCTCGTCATCCAGCGACCGCACGTGGGGGTGCTTCGAGAAGTAGACCTGGGGATGGGACCGGCAGAGGGCCGCGAATTCAGCCTTGTAATCCAGCACGCTCAGCATGCGTTTGCCCTGGAGTAGGGCCTTATCGGTGGGGGTCTGTCCCGCGAAGAACGCGCTGTCCGGCCTCAGGGCGGGCAGGAGGTCGCACAGGGCCGTCTCCACCTTGATGCGGTCGGCATACAGGAAGAACAGGTCGGGGTCGACGTTGAAGGAAGCGAGCTCCTGGTGCACGGAGCGATCACTGGCATAGAACCCGAAGAGCAGGTCGTCCGTGTAGCGGACCGGGTGCAGCCACACATCGAGGAAAGGGATGCCGATCCGCTCCAGGATCTGCCGTGTCGGCTCCGATAACTCGTACGCGACCAGGAAGGTATCAGGTCCGAAGTGCGCCGAAAGAAAGGAAAGGGAGGCCTCTGACACCTCCTCTTCGAGGAAGGGGAGGAATCTGGAATCCTTGTCAAAGGCCAGTCCGCTCAGGCGGAAGAATTCGCGCCGATCGAATTCGCTCTCTCCTGGCTCCCCGCCCAGGAAGCGCAGCGGTTCCGATCCCACCGCCCGGCCGATCGGTCGGGTCAGCATCTTCTGGATCCAGTCGAGCTGCCACCGTTGTTGCGCTTCCGAATCCATGAGGAAGTCGGCACAAAGCAGGATGCTCATGATGGCTCCGGGATGCGGTTTCCAAATTGGGACAAGTCGATCGCGTTGATTACCTATTCTTGAACAGTACCTGATTCGTCCACTTGCAGCTCCACGACACAGGGTGGGTGGTCACCGTTGAAGCCCTGGTAGGCGTGAAATGGGAAAAAGTCTCCGAGCCGGTCAAGGTCTCCCTCGTTGTGAGTAAGGTCTGGCACGTGGAAGGTCCGGTACCGTCCCATCAAGGCTAGGCAGTACCCGCAACGCACCATCTCGACCCCTCGACAATCCACTCCAAGGCGGACAAGGTGGTAAAGCATCAATCCTAGATTGAAAATATGAACATGCCCACTGACGATCTCGGGCTTGGGGGGTGGCCATATCAAGCAGAACGCCCCGTCAGGTCTAAGGCAGGAGAAAAACTTGTGCAGGAATCGCTCTGAATCGGGAACATGTTCGATCATGTGTGAGCTGTAAACGGCTTCGAAAGTCTCAGGGAAGGGGATGTCGAAGAAGTTCCCGCATCGATAGGTTGCAGGATGCTCTGGCGAGTTGGCTCGGATCCATTCTTCCGGAACCAAGTCTACACCCGTGACACGCATTCCTTTTCTGAAGAACATGGGCCAGACAGGGCCTGATCCGCAACCGACATCCAAGATGGATGAGGCCTCGTAATGTTCAGTGAAATAGCGCGTAACTTCGTTCCTTCCGCTGATAGCCTTACCGAGGTCGAAGTGCCTTTCGTGTCCGGTCCCAGCAGGAAGACTCTTTGTTGGAGATTGGGCTGGGAGAGCCCCGAGAGCATGGCTTGACTTCCCTTTCGCCAGGAGTACGTTGGCCTCGGCTATTCGTAGCAGGGAGTTCCCAGGATTCTGGACTAACCCTTCGCCAAGGAGTTGAAGCGCCTCCTGCATTTTGCCTTCATTCAACAGATGCTCAGCGGTGGCCAGTATTTGCTCGATACGAAGCCTGGAAGGAACAGGGCGCCCCTTACTGAAGATGGCTATCTCTCTTCCGGGATCTCCTAGACGAAACTCGACTCGCTCTAAGCGATACCCTGGATCAACCGCTTGGAACAAGTCCAGCCAATGGGTCGGGGGCAAAATGCTCAGGTGGCTGTGGCCATCGTCATAGCATGCGATTTTGTGGAACGCCATTGGACTCAGAGTATCGACTCGCAAAAGGACGCTCTGAAGGCTCTCGGGAGCGAGGTGTTCTAGGAAATCAGCGCTGGCGACAAGTTCAGCTTGGCAAGGGGGGAGGTCGTGGTACAGATCCACGCAATGAAAATGGGCATTGGGATGCCTAGCCAGCACATCTTCAATGCGCGGGGACACAGCCCAATCGCATCCATGCACCTGGTTGAAAATGGGGGCGGCACATTCAAGAAAGCGCCCGTTTCCGCAAGCGAGTTCGAGAAGGGAAGATGCACCAAATGAGCGGATTTGTTCGAGCTCCTCCAGCAACCAATTGTTGGTCTGATAGCTTGGCTCCACATCATGCAAGTGTTGATAATAGATTGCATCTCGCTTGGGGTGAGTCATGTGCGGATTGTCCTCAGAAACCTAAGATTGTGAAGTGCCGGATAAAGGGAACGGTTCCGCTCCGATCTGGGCATCGAACGGCAACATGCTGATGATCTCGGTGCCGAGGTGTGCCTGGAATATCGAGAATTCCGAGGTCCGGCAGAGATCTGCGTCGGGGAGGGCCCACGCTGAAGAATCTCCATACAGAGACTGCAGGAGGTTGCGTGGCATGTCGTATGGAACGAGGTAGAGATCGGGTTTCAGGGCCCGAACTTCCTCCAGGGGCAGGATACGGTAATTGGAAATCCAACCCCTGGGCAGGATCGGGGTCTCCACGAAGGCGACGATCTTTTCGAAGTCCAGTCCGATGCGGTCCGTCCACAGGAACAGGTCCGCCTTGCGGGCACCTCCCCCCAGCAGGATGGCGATGCGCTTGGATTCCGCGAACTGCCGGGCACAGGCTGTCATGTGCGGGCCATACACCGGAAGGTCGAAGGCGGGCACATAGATCGGCCTGGGGTCGTCGTTCGCACAGGAACAGACCCAGTCCATGTTCAGAGCCGTGTGTTTTGCCGGATCATAGGAAGCCGAGTGTTCCTTGCCGCAGAATGGGCAGGCGGCCTGGACCTCCACGATTGGACCGGGCCGCGCGTTGGTTCGGACGACTCTCGCGCGGTGAGCCTGGGTGTAGAAGCGCCGAAGACCCTGTTCCGTTTTCTTCAGCAGGGAAGGGGTATCCATCGCGGAGATGTTGGGGTAGATCGCTTCGCCGTTGTTGTGCTTGGAGATCATGTCCCAGCACCATTCGCCTACGAGGCGGGTCATGTTCACGAGGTAGTCGTGTTCGCTCTGGACCAGCCCGGCGGTCTTTGCCCGTCGATAATTGAGCGTTCCGGGATAGTTGAGGACCAGCATGGTGTTCTGGCGGATCCCCAGCTCGCAGGCCAAGTCGACGGTGGCATCGATGTCCTCGGCCTTCTCTCCGTAATTACCGAACATAATGGAGGATCGGATGGTCAATCCTTCGATCTTCTTCGCGGCGGCCATGAAAGTCCGGACCATGTCGACCGTCGTCCGCTTCTTCATGAGGTCGAGGACGCGGTTCGTGCCGCTCTCTACTCCGATGTGGATATGCCTGCACCCGGCCTCGTAAAGATCAGGCAGGACCTCCAACGGGAAATCCACCCGCAGCAGGCAACCGAAGGTCCTCTTCGGTGTCACCCGCTTATATTTGGCGCAAAAATCCAGGGTCGTCTCGGCGTCCGGGAAAAGGATCTCGGTATGGAACCCGAAGCCGCCGAACGAATGGCGCGCGTTGTCCCGCTCGATCTCCTCCATGATGTGATCTACGGGCCTGGCACGGAAGCGCCCGTTTGTGGGCGAGCAGAAGGTGCAGTTCCCGGTGCAGCCCCGGCCGGTGAGAACGGACATCCACTGGAACTTGTAGAAGTCGAAGATGTCCCAGTCGGGCATCCAGTTCCTGGCGGTGAGGTCCAGGGGAGGGCGCCGGGCAGACCGAGCGATGGAACCCTGGCCGGTTCGCCAAACGAGTCCTGGAATGGCCTCGAAACGAGAGTGGCCGGAGGCGAGGGTGTGGATCAGCTCCGGCAGCGTGATCTCCCCCTCGCCCACGACGAGGAAGTCGACTGGGATGTGTTCGAGCAGGACCGCCGGGTCGATGTCCCAGGTGATCGCACCCCCCAGGACGAGCGGCACCTCCGGAGCAGCGGCCCGTATCTGTGAGAACAAGGTCGTAAAGGCCAGATAATCGCCGAACAGTCCACCGGCGGCGACGGCGGTGTAGCGGGTCCGCCCCATGATCGATGGCCAGTCCGGGTTCCGGGTCACGGAGAGGTCGAGCACATCATACGCAATGTCCGCGTCCCTCAGAGCCGCTGCCACATAGGCCAGGCCGATGGGATAGAAGTGATAGTTGAGTTTCACCAGCAGAACGAGGGGCAGGTCGCCCGCGTGGACGTGCCGGACGCCGAGGCTGTCGGTGGATGCTTCGGTGTTCATAGGACCATCGTCTTCCAGGACAGCACGGGTAGCAAATGTCCGCCGCAGTGACTGCGCACGATCGTCTCCAGCCATTCTTCATGGTTGCGCTCCGAGCTGAGCAGGACGGCGTCGATCTCCTTGGCGTGGTCCCGAAGCCATTCGTGGGGCACGATGGGGACGTCCAGAACTTTGTCGGCGTGCCGGTAGGTTTTCGATTCCAAGCAGCAGACGACCTCGACGCCGGCCCGTTGAGCTTCCAGCACCAACAGGTAGGCGACGAATGCGCTCCCGAGGATCGCGATGCGCTTGTGGGGGAAGCTCTTGCTGAACAGGGTTCCGCCTTGGTGCAGACGGGTGAACCAGGCGCGCAAGGCCCTGGGACATGGGTCCTGGATGTGTGGGAGGCGCGACAGCGGATTCGTGATGTGGGGAAGCGAGGACTCCATTCCCAGCAGGTGGAGCAGGATCTCGTAGGGGAGGATAACGTCGTGGGCGCGCATCCTCGGTGGGACTTCCGCCTCCCACTTGCGGTTCACCCGGGAGATCTTCTTCTTAAGGGCTGGAATATCTTTCATTTCGTGCGCCTGCATCAGCAAGTCGTACACGCGGCATCGCAGGAGGGCTCCCTCGATCCCCACCCATTGGGCGCGGATGGTGGGTTCCCGCGGATAGGCCCGCTGGAGCGCCTTCATCAGGTCCATCTCCGACTGCACCAGGTGGCTGGTGTTGCAGTCCTGTCCGCGGTGGATGCGGTAGCGCATCAGTGGTTCGCCCAGGAATCCATACTGCCCCTTGGCATTAAGCAGGCAGGCGTAGTGGATGTCTCCGGCGTGAAAGTGCTGCGCCAGATTCATGTCCTTGGCCTTGTCCACCTCCTTGCCCATGCGGTCCCGGGGCACGATCTCTCGCAGGACCATGACGGCACTGGCGGGCCAGATGAACTTGGTCCGCAGGAAGTAATCGAGGAACTGGCCCTTCTCGAATACCGTGTCCTTCATGGCCTTGTGCTGCATGGCCTGCGTGGTCCTGCCATCCTCGTCGATCAGGCTCACGTTGGTGGCGACGGCGACCATCCTGGGATGGGCGTCCATCATCTTCATCTGCTTCTCCACCATCGTCGGTTCCAGGATGTCGTCGTCGTGGGCGAAGAGCAGGCGTTTGGTGCGGGAAAACCAGAGCGCCGAGTATCCGTTGTACTCCGGTCCGTGCCCCGGCGGATGGCGGATGTAGGTGAGCCTCGGATCCTTGCATTCAGACACCACCTGGGTCGTGTCATCGGTGCTTCCGTTGTCCAGCACCAGCAGGTCGAAATCTCGGTAAGTCTGGTTCAGCACGGATTCGAGGGTCTGACGGAGGTAGCGGCTCCGGTTGTGGGTCATCAAGGCGATGGTGAGGGTGTTCGGCATGGCCACCTCCTTCAAACCTTGAGGCGGGCGGGCGGAATGGCGTAGCAGACCTGTTCCCAGCAGTCGTCGCAATAGCGCCTCAGGAAGAGGCGGTATTCCGGGGCGATGTCTCGGATGAGGGCGGGGATCTCCCAGAGGTCGCTTGGGCGGTGGTAGAGGCAGATTGCCAGTACGGGGAGATGCTTGGCGATGACGTTTCTTCCCCCTTCCAAGGCCATCTTCTCGGCCCCCTCAATATCCATCTTGATGAAGGTCGGAGCGAGGCCATCGAGCATTACATCCAAGCGCTCCGTGGGGATTTCCAGGTGGCCTTCCTTCGTGAGGGTGGAACCTGCAGTGCCCGTCTCGTCAAAGTGGAGAACGCCTGTCCGGTCGCTTACGGCGTAGGGCAGAGTGGAGCATCGCTCGCGCAGTGGGGACGGTAGGGCTTCGATGCGAGCCTGTAGATTGGCTCGGTTCCTGGAATCGGGCTCGATTCCGATGAAACACTTCAGTGTCTTCGCTCTGGTCAGGAAGGCCCGGAGAGAATCTCCGTCGAATGCCCCGCAGTCTACGAAGCTTTCGTCAGGACTTAGATCTAGAAGATCGGTTGGGAAATAGATCTCCTTTTGAGCAAGATGCCCCGGCAGAACCTGGGAGTCGAGTGTCGTTCTCCAAGCGATTTGGGCCAGATACTCTCTAAGGGAAGCCTCGTCGTGCCAAAGCGCAAGCCCCCTTTGTACTCCTTCCTTGTGATCAAGGATCTCTTCGGGCAATCCGAGCGAGGCAAAGGGCAGAAAAGCGTCTGGATACTGCCAGAAGAGTTCTGGAACAGACAGGATTCGAAGCCCGAGGGATTCCATTTGTTTACGCAAGGGATCACTGGTGAACACCGTGGGAACAAAAATCGCTGATTCTCGAAACCGATGGACAGCCTCATCTGGAGACAGGACAGCGACACCCTGGACTTCTTTGCCATGAAGCTGGGGATTGTTATCACAAAAGGCAAGGGGTTCGATATTCAGAGCGCGTAATCCACGAAGTGTAACGCGACCCAGCTCGCCTGTTCCGAAAAGTACAAACTGGTTTTCACGCCCTACCACAATCCCTTCGTAATGCGTTCGCACGCGCTCACGGAGGTCCACAGGTGAAGGGGATAATACTTGTTCCAGTGCTTCTGTATAGGCAGTTAGCATTTCCATTTTCACCTCAGGAGTAAAGGCCGTGAGCTTGAACCGTTTGAAGCAGCAAAGCCGGTCCTGAACCCAAAATCATCGAACGGTCCAACCTCCATCAACGAGCACAATCTGACCAGTCATATAGCTAGATGCCTCGGAAGCCAGGAAAAGCAGAACGCCTGCTAATTCTTCGGGACGGCCAATCCGATCTAAACACGTGCGGGCCTTCAAGCGCTCTAAAAACGGATCACCCGTCTTTACGCTATTAGTGCCCTTGTCCTCCGTATTGGAAAATGGACCTGGCGCAATGGAATTGGCCCGTATGCCATGCTTGCCCCAGTAAGAAGCTGTGTAACGCGTGAATGCCTCAAGAGCTGCTTTCGAGGCGGAGTAGCCTGGAGGATTCGAGAAGGGTGTGTCTTTATACATCTTTGGATCTGGCGCGACCGTCGCGTACATTGTGGAGATATTGATAATGCTTCCGCTCTGCTGCCGCTGCATCAGCGTTCCGGCTTTCTGGGTGCTCAGGGCAGCCCAATAGACACCACCTGTCAAATTCCGCATCCACTGATCGTGAGTGGACGATTCCAGAGATCCCTCCGGTGTATTGAACCCTGTATTAGGACCCAATTCGTGGGCATTGTTGACAAGGACATCTATCCTGGGTTCGCTGGCGACAATCTCATCCAAAACCTTCTCAAAGGCCAGCACGTTGTACATATCTACTTGGCAAGCACGAACTCGCTTCTCGCCGAACCTGGCTTTCCAGCATTCCAGTTGAACAAGCAGCCGCTCCGAACGTCCCAGAGCGATTAATCGAGCGCCATTGACAAGAAGGGTCTCACCCATGGTGCGCCCTAAAAAACCGGCGGCACCAGTCAGGAGAACGGTCTTGCCTTCCAGGGAGAACAGCGCTTGTGCATGCAAACTCACCAGCAGCTCCTTCCACCATCCACAACCAGATTTGTTCCAGTCATGTACGACGAGGCGTCCGAACACAGGAAAAGGATTGCGCCTTGGTATTCATCCGCATTTGCCATGCGTCCCATAGGGATGAGCTTGGACAGTCGCTGAACAAACTCAGGCGCCTGTCCGTTATTAACCCCACCGGGGGAAATGGAATTGACGCGAACTCCTGCCTCTGCCCAATAGGTAGCCAAGTAGCGTGTCAATCCCAGGAGTCCTGTTTTCACAATGGAATAAGTTACAGGTTTCACCGGTTGCTGATTCTCGGGAACGCCATCTTTTCTGTAAAGCCTCTGATCTGGTGCGATGACTGCCAGATCCGACGCTACGTTGACGATGACACCACCACCACGCCGGACCATCTCAACACCAATCCTTTGGCAACAGAGAAAGGTCCCCGTGAGCCCCACGGCAATATCGGCTTCCCATACAGAGAGAGGAAAGTTCTCAAGGCGCGTCCAGTTTGTGCCCGTCGCCGATTCCATTTTTGGATTATTCGCAGCATTGTTTATCAGGATATCGATCCTGCCGAACTCGGCAAGAACCGCATCAACCATTGCATTCACATGCTCCGGGTGGGTTATATCTGCGGAGATACCAAGCGTTCTCCCGTGTAATCGTGTGGCCAATTCGCGGGCTTTCTCCTCTGGTTTTGCAGCGGCAAGATCCACAAGAACAGGTATTCCGCCTGCGTTCGCAATTACTTCGGCGTGCTTCAAGCCAAGCAATCC
>JAUYES010000269.1 GCA_030691225.1 Holophaga sp.
GCTTCGAGGTTTTCCCCGATCTCTGGGCCACGGATTTGAATTTCACCAAACCCGTGAAGGTGACCGATGCCAATCCTCAGCAGAGCCAGTACGTTTGGGGCAGCCAGGAATTGATCGAATTCGTAAATGCCGACGGCAAGGTGTTGAAGGGCCTGCTGGCCAAGCCCGAGAATTTTGACCCCGCCAAAAAATACCCTCTGATGGTCTACATCTACGAAAAATTCAGCGACCGCCTGCACAGCTACCAGGCCCCGGCACCGGGTACCAGCATTAACTTCACGCGCTTCGTGAGCAACGGTTACGTGGTGCTGCGCCCCGATATCGTCTATGAAACCGGCTACCCCGGCCAAAGCGCCATGAAGTGTGTACTGCCCGCCATCGAAAAAGTCGCCTCGCTGGGATTCATCGACCGCGAGCACATCGGCATCCAGGGCCATAGCTGGGGCGCCTACCAGATCGCTTACATGGTGGGCCGCACCAACCTCTTCAAGGCCGCCGAAGCGGGTGCGCCTGTGAGCAACATGACCAGTGCCTACGGCGGTATTCGCTGGGGCACAGGCATGAGTCGCGCCTTTCAATACGAAAAGACCCAGAGCCGCATCGGTGCGCCCCTGTGGGAGCGCCCCCTGGAGTTCATCGAGAATTCGCCGCTGTTTTCGGCCGAGCGCGTGCAGACGCCGCTGCTCATGATCCATAACGACGAAGACGATGCGGTGCCATGGTACCAAGGCATCGAGTTTTTCTCGGCGCTGCGCCGCCTAAACAAACCCGTGTGGATGTTCAATTTCAATGGCGACAAGCACAACCTCGTGCAGCGGGAAAACCAGAAATACTGGACCCTGCACATGGATGAGTTCTTCGATCACCTGTTGCTGGGCGCCCCGCGTCCCCAGTGGATGGATCAGCCGGTGCCCTACAACGAACGCGGCAAGCGCGATGTAAAGAGCCTTTCCAAGTAATTGACCGTGCCCCACCCAATGGCCATGGCCCGTACCATTGGCCTTCGGCGTTTTAAGAATTCACTGTTATGATTTTTTTTCTTTTGGGAATCCCATGTCAAAAAAAATCGCCTTAATCGCCATCGGCGGCAACGCCCTACTCAAAGAGAAAGAGCAAGGGCTCCAGGAAGAGCAGCTTGAGAACGCCAGGGAATGCGCCGAGATGTTCGCCAACGTGGTGCAGGCGGGCTACAGCCTTTGCGTGGTCCACGGCAACGGCCCCCAGGTGGGCAATATCCTGATCCAGCAGGAAGCCGGTGCCAACCGCATTCCGCCCTACACCTTGGATATCGCCGATGCCATGACCCAGGGTTCCATGGGCTACATCATCGAACGCATGCTCATCAATCGGCTGAAATACATCAAGCACGAAACCCCCGTCACCACCGTGCTCACCGAAGTCGTGGTCGATCAAAACGATCCCGGTTTCGAGAATCCCACCAAGCCCGTGGGCCCGTTCTATACCGAGTTCCGTGCCGTGGAATTGCAGAAGCAGAAGAAATGGCACATGAAGGAAGATGCCGGTCGCGGTTGGCGCAAGGTTGTGCCATCACCCAAGCCCCTGGAAATTGTTCAGCTCGAAGCCGTGAAATTGTTGTTGGAAGCAGGTCATTGCGTCATCGCCGGTGGCGGTGGCGGCATCCCCGTGATCCGCGATGCCAGCGGGTTCCTGGTGGGTGTCGAAGCCGTCATCGATAAGGACCGCCTGTCCTCGCTGTTGGCCGATCAGCTGGGCGCCGATACCTACGTGATCCTCACCGGCGTCGACAAGGTGGCCATCGATTTCGGCAAGCCCACCCAAAAGTGGCTGGATCGCATGACCGTCACCGAAGCCCGTCAGCACGCGGCCGATGGCCAGTTCCCCGCCGGTTCCATGGGCCCCAAGATCGAATCCGCCATCGCCTTCATCGTGGCCGGTGGTCACGAAGTGCTGATCACCAGCCCCGAAGCCCTAGGTCGCGACCCCTACGAAACCGTGGGAACACGCATCGTACGGGATTAGGGTTCTCCCCTCTTCAAAAACAGGAGCGCGAATTTCGCGCTCCTGTTTTTTTGTTCGTCTTGGGGTTTGATAAGGCTTTGCGTTCAACAAGATGTGCGTTGTCAAGATGCCATGACGCTCGAACCGGGAAACGTAATAACAGGATGGGCAGGATGAACAGGATTGGTGCTGGTGAATCGCGGCGCCCTGGCTAGGTCCCTGAAGGGGCAGAGCCGAGAAGCACGCGAGCATGCATAGCGGCTCCGCCCCTTTAGGAATGCGTGCGGTTTTGACCGCACGCCCCGCAGAGCGGGCGGGCTTGGACGCCTTGAGCTGGCGGAACAATGCCTGCAAATCCATCCTGTCTATCCTGGACATCCTGTTTGA
This sequence comes from Holophaga sp., assembly GCA_030691225.1. Lineage (GTDB taxonomy): Bacteria > Acidobacteriota > Holophagae > Holophagales > Holophagaceae > JAYREN01. The sequence goes on from JAUYES010000269.1 coordinate 2,368, forward strand.
ATTTTTTTTGACCGCGACTTTGCCTCAATCCAAATTGAAACGAACCCCGGCTTGCATCCTGAGTTCCCAGGTTGGCGTCGCAACTCCTGTCAGGTCTCGTTTCCAAAGCGGAACAGCGTATTCAATTCGTGTGAAGGGAACTACCGTCTCGGTTCCTTGCGCGAAGTAGGCTGTTTTGAAGGGGAAAAGCGGAACGATGATTCCGCGGAATCCAATTCCCCCCCGAAGCCAAGCGCGACCATAACCCTGAGTCTCAGAGGGCGTTGAAAGGTGCTCACTCCGAGCCTCCAAGGCCAGCAGCGCGTGGCCTTGGTACTCCTGACTCCAGATGCTGCACTGGATTCCAAGATTGCTCATCGCGGTCGTGGTCGATTCGATAGTCAATCGTTCAAAGCCACCGCAGACCTGAAACCGAGCCCGGCCGATCTCTCCAAAGTCCAAGGCAGCCTGAAGGCCAGGACCCTTGGATTCATGTCCATCAACGTTGACTTGAGTTCGTGCGTAGGAGAGACCGAGCTCAAACCCCTGGGCTCGGCAGGGGGTAACCAATATGAACAGTGGAAAAAGCCAATGGAACCGGGCTCGAAGGAGACTGTTGGGCTTCATTGTTGTGACCTTGAAAGGGGCATTCATGCTCACCCAACGTTGTTCGTGGGGGAGGCGCATAGGACGAAAGTTCCCTGGTGCTGTGGGAATTTCTTTTGCAATTGCCAGAGCGGTGCGCGAGATGCGTACCAGAAAATGCCCAGGGTGGCGATTAGGAAGAGTGCATACGCGAATAGGGCAATTCTTACGGCTCTTTGCGATTTGAGAAAAAGCAGGTGCAATCCGCCGAACGCAAAGATGGCTGCAAAGAGGGGAAGGCAGCTTAAAGTATGGTTTTTGAAGACAATTCGAGAAATAAGCGGAAGAGAATTGCCCATCCCTTCGAATTTCATCGCGTGGACAGGAAGAACCTTGTAAAGCCAATAGAAGGTAATGAATAGCAGCGAAATCGCTAGCGCTTCTAGAAGTAGCAGCAGCAATATGCTCTTGCACTTTGAGGCGGTGGGCTCCTGATTTGCCATTATTACTCCAAGCTAAGTTCCTAATTTCGAAAGGCGCTAAATTAGGCTGCCGGGTGAATTACGTTTTGCCGATCTAGTTGTCGGGCAGATTTTAATCGCCAAACCCCATTTGCTTTTCTAGAAACAATGAATTCCCAAGATTCTTTTCCATCGTCGCCGTTGATTTTGCACCGAAGAGTGACGGTATCCCTGCTAACAGACCGCTGGAAGGCCGAAAGGGTGGAGTGAATTTTTAGGAGTGGAAGATTTTTTGAAACACATGCCAGTGCTGCTATGACCGCTGGGTCATCAAGCGGAAGAGAAATCGCGCTAACGAGTGGCTTTGTTACTTGTGGAGGGAATTCGCCTAAAGGACGACGTTCGGGATTTTGGGCAATTAGGGAAATTCCAAAAATGCTCAGAAAGAAAACCCTTCGCATACGCCCTCCAGGAAGAAAATGTGTTCAAGATTGCAGAATGATAATACTTGGCATCAATGGGATTCGCTTGCCGCCCTACTTCGCACCCAGCTCCAGCAGCTTCGCCCGCGCGGCATCGAAGTCGGCCTTGATGTTCGGAATGGGGGCCGGCGCGTAGGTTTCATCGAGCCGTGTGCGTGAAACGTCCAAAAGGCGCAGCAGATCCTGAGCGGCGACCTTGCGGGCGGTGGGTTCGGTGCTGCCTGTGCTTCCGATCCACACGGGGGCCGCATGGGCGAAGGTGCGGGAATTCTGCACGGGCCAGGTACTGCGCTCATCGTGAACACGGGCGGCAATCCAGCCTCCACTGGGGAGTTTGACCTTGCCGGAATAGGAGCGGGAGCCCGCAGTTTCCAGGCCTGGTAGGGTTTCGACCACCTGCCCGTTAACCATGATTTCTACCTTGTTCACCGGCACTGGGCTATGCACTTCCAGGGTCCAGGGGGCGCTCTTCGCTAGGTTCAAGGCGCCACCGGGCTCCTGGCCCGCCACCTTGAATACCAGCATGGGGCCGCTGCTCACGACACTGCGGCCCTTGCGCAGGTTTGTGTAGAAGGCCTCCCAGGTGCAAGGGCCGTCCATCTTTACATACACGCGGTTGGAGCCTGGCGTGCTGCAGCGGTAGAAGTTCATGAAGGCATCCGACCCACCCGTGGCGACCACCGGCAGGCCCAAATTCAATAGGCGGTACCAAAGGGCAGCCACACCCAACTCGTTTACCCAGAGGCAGCTCAGTTCGATGCCATCCACATTCCCAAGTACCGCATCGGCAACAAGGCTGCAAGGCACGGCGCTCATGCCTTCCTTGCTGAAGGGATCGGGCACGCCGAAGGGATGCATGTAGGTGACGAAGGCACCCGTCTTTCGACCGAAGCGCAACACATCACCGTTGGAGATATCGTCCTTGTCGGTCATGGGATAGCCTGGCCCGTAGAACCAGGGCCAGAAGGGCTTGGCGGTCTGGATGAGACCCAGGTGGCCCAGAAAATGATTGCGCGTCTCTTGGCTAACTTGAAGCAGGGGCGGGGCGTCCTTCTTCTCCCAGCCCAACCATTCGGGGTCGGTGTAGCGGGTGTTCAGGTTGGCGGCCATGGGATTGGCCAGATCCAGATCCTCGGCCCGCATCAAGTTGATGGCATCGTTGGGGTGCAGCACATAGGGGCCGCCGTAGTTGATGTGCCAATGGGTATCCGCGCTCCACCAACCGGCCGCGCGGGCGTTCCACATCGGCTTGAAGGCTAGTTCGACGCGAGCCACCTGACCGGCTTCGGTGCGCGCGGTGGTCGTGATGGCCGGGGCCGAAAAGCCTCGCGTGGCCATGATCTGAAGTTCGCCAACGGGCACGGTCAGTTCTACCGAGCCTACGGCATGGAAGTAGGTGCGCCCGCTTTGCCAATCGTAATGAGGCACACCGGTCTTGGGGAAATAGGGATGACCTGCCGCGTCCCGAACTTCTACCCGCGCGCCCGGTCCGGTTTCTATGCGCACGGTGGTCGTGGGGGCATTCCACTGCCAGGCCAATACTGGCAAGGTTTCAATGGCCCCGCCGATGGCAGGCACGCGTTTGAGGGCAAAACCGTGAGCGGCCGTGTCTTCCGAAAAGTAGACCCAATGCTGATCGGCGCTCCACGTCGGCGCGAGGGGGCGAACCGAAGCCTGGGTGATCACCTGAGTGAAATAAGGCTTATCCAGATCCTGGAAGGCTAGGTGATAGGTATCGAGCCCGGGGTGGGGCAGGTTGAGCGCCAGCACGCAGCCGTCGGGACTTAGGGCAGGGCGGGTCTGAGAGAGAATGGCGCCGGTTTGCAACACGATGAAGGCACCTGTGCCGAGATCCAGCAACCGCACTTGGTCTAGGCCTGGGCGCGTCTTGTGGAGGTAGACCACACGCTTGCCATCCGGCAGGGGTTGAGGCCGCATCTCCAGGCCCACATCGGTGGTGAGGCGAATTTTCTTCCCGGTGGCTAGATCCACCTTCCACAGATCCACATCGCCGCCCTCGCTGGAGCTGTAGTAAACGGTGTGGCCATCGGGGGCGAAGACTGGGTCTAAATCGAGGCGACCGCTCTTGACTAGATCACGCTCGATGCCTGTTCTCAGATCCTTGAGTACGATCCACATCGTGGTGTTGTCGTCGCGCACGAAGGCCATCTGGCGGCCATCAGGAGAAAGGGTTGGCCGACTATCGCAGGGGCCGCCCAGGGTGATGCGCTCGGCCTTGGCGGTGGCCAAGTCGTAGCGCCAGAGCCAGCCTTGGGTAGAAAACACCAGGGATTTGCCGTCGGGCGCGGGGCTGATATCCATGGGGCCATTGCTAACGATGGGCAGTTCGTAGCCCTCGAAATAATGATGGGCACGGTACCCCTTAACAGTCGGATGATGGTTGATCCATTGCGCGGGCAGTGTTGCAGCAAGGCAAAGAGTGAGCAGAGCGACGCGATGGATGGCCATAAATGCTCCAGGGAGATAATCCAGGATGACTGGATTATCTCCCTGGGGCCATGTGCACTTCCTCCCATTTGGAACGGAAGAATGGCGATTCGAGATGGTTTGAAGTCCCTAATCGACCCAGGGCTCGCCCACGGGTAGTAGGTTTCGGCCCGCCAGATCGTGGTAGATGATGTGGGCCATGATGTAAAAGGCACTAAAGGCGCAGAGCATCAGCACGTAGCCAGCCACCTTTGTGAGTTCGGGAAAACCAAAATGGGCGAGATCCAACAGGATGAAGCCCGCTAGCAGAAGCGTGAAGGTCAACGCCAAGGCCTTGCTGATGCGCAAGCTACCGATCCAGAGGATGACCGTGAAGATCGTAAAGGCCACGAGGAACCAGCCGATATCTGTGGTGCTGCTTTCAAAGATTTTGTAGCGATTGCCCATCAGGATCAGGGCAAAGGAAATCCAAAAGGCCCCATAACCGGTGAAGGCGCAGTAGCCAAAGTTGTTGCCCGTCTTCATCTCTTGGAGACCCGCCATGAGCTGTGCCAAGCCGCCGAACACAATGGCCAAGGCCCAAACCGGTCCAACACCGCACCAGCCCACGTTATGAAACTGCAACATGAGGGTGGTCAGAGCAAAGCCAGCCAGACCCACGACCGCGGGGTTTCCAAGTTTAGGTTGAGACATGACAGTCCTTTCGCCATGCGCGAGAGTCGCGCAGAGAATTGATGAATCGATCTGTTCGGTACGATTCGGTCGCTGGTGACAGGCATGACTCAAAAAGGCAAAGCCCCGTCCCGCGCAGTTCTTTGAGTCTACAGCCCAGATGGGGAATACCCAAGGCTGCTCGGGGAAGCTGTGCCTATTGGCATATTGGGAAGTCGAACAATAGAGGCTCCATCGTGTGGGCTGTATTCCCATCATCAAATTTTTTCTTGACACATCCGGACAACGATATAACTTTATGGTTGAAAGGTGAGTGACATGGCAACCATCCACATCGGCGATCAGATCATCAACGAAGTTAGCCAAATCTTCGGCTCCCTTGGGGACGTGTCCCGCCTGAAGATTTTGAGGACCCTCTTGGAAGCCGATGAGCCGCTCTGTCAGGGCAGCTTGGTCGAAAAGACCGGCTTGTCCCAAGCAAATGCAAGCAAACATTTGGCTTTGCTGGTACGCGTTGGTTTAGTTGCCCGAGAGCAACAAGGGAATCTCGTGTTTTTCAAACCCGTTCGTCCTATTGTCGACAATGTCTGTGATCTTGTTTGCGGTCATGCGACCGCACGCATCCAGGATGCCTACCGTTCCTTGGCTTGAGTTTTTTTGAAAGGGAGTATTCCTATATGGTTGATAACTTGAGGTATCTAATTCCCTTGGCCACCCTGGCCTTGCAGGCTCAAGCTCCCATGAGCATCCAGGAAGCCATCCAAACCGCCTGGTCCAAACAATCGGGCCTTCAAGCGGGCGAGGCCATGGTCGCCAAGGCCCGGGCTGATGCCGAGGCCATGCGTTCGCTGCGCCTGCCTTCCGCCACACTGGGAGTGGGCTTCATGCGCACCGACGAACCCATGATGGCCTTTGGGACCAAGCTCGATCAGGCCCGCATCGCCCAGATGGATTTCATGCCCTCGAAGCTGAATCATCCCGATGCGGTCCAGGGTACGGGCGCTACGTTGACCCTGAGCCAGCCCCTCTATGCCGGTGGGCGTCTGGATGCTGCCCGGCGCGCCGGGGCTGCGATGGCCAATGCCG
>JAUYES010000270.1 GCA_030691225.1 Holophaga sp.
TGTGCTGAATCTAGGGCAGGATGCCTTCGGCTGCCACCCCTATTTCCATTCAACTTTCCTTGAGCGCTTCCGCCAGGGCCTTCTCGGCACGGCCGGGATAGTAGCCACTCCAACGTTCTCGCAATCGCCCGTGGCGATCGATGATGAGCGTGGTGGGAATGCCCTTGATAGGCCCAAAGGCATCCAGAGCCCCAGCACCGGCAGGGAGAACAGCCTCTAGCCCCATCTGCGCATTGGCGTTCAGGAAGGGCTTCACATCACCCCAACCACCCTTGTCCGTCGAGATGGCCAGCACCACAAATTTGTCGCCACCCCGCTTTTGCAAGGCTGCCAATTCAGGCAGGCTGGCCCGGCAGGGCGGACACCAGGTCTCCCACACATCCACCACGACAACTTGGCCATTGAATTCCCCGAGACTATGCTGGATTCCCGCCGCATCGACAAAACGAACTTGGCTCACCAGCTTCCGACTCGAAGCCGCGACAGGCCCCTTGTCGCCACCACCGAAACTGCAGCCCACCAATAGGGCCCCCGCAAGAACTGGAAAAAGGATTTTCTGGGCTCGGTGCATGGTGGGCCTCCCCATGCCAGGATACTGGAATGTCTACCAACCATTTGATTTCTCCCGATTCTCTCACCCGGATGTCCGAACCATGGGTGCTCTTGGATTGTCGGCCCGGCGCCGAGACCTTTGCCACGGGCCATTTACCGGGTGCGATTCATGCGGACCTGGATCGCACCCTCAGCACGGCCAGCGATCCAGGCTTCGATCCCGCCCAAGGCGGGCGTCATCCCCTGCCTGAACCATGCCATTGGTCAAAACAGCTCGGCGCCTGGGGCATAACTCCCGAGACCTATGTGGTGGCCTATGACGCCGCCTCAGGAGGCAATGGCGCCGCCCGCCTCTGGTGGATGCTGCGAGCCTCGGGCCACACCAAAGTGGTCGTTCTGAATGGCGGGCTGAAGGCAGCCCAGGAAATTGGTCTGGTTCTAACCCAAGCTCCTTCAACGCCAACGGTGGCTCCACCCTACCCCTTCAAGAGTTGGGCGCTACCCCAGGTCGATCTTGCCGCCGTGGATACCCTGGCGCATGATTCCACCTGGAAGCTTCTGGATGTGCGCTCCCCCGAGCGGTGGCGGGGCGAAGTAGAACCCTTCGATCCCATTCCCGGCCGCATTCCCGGCAGCCTGAACCTGCCCTGGGGTGAGAATCTCGATCCAACCGGACGATTCAAGACGCCCGAGGAATTAAGGGAACTCTACCAAGCCCTTCTCGACGGAACGCCCGCCGATCATCTGGCCGTCCACTGCGGCAGCGGCGTCACCGCCTGCCATACCCTTTTGGCCTTGGAAATCGCGGGGCTCCCGGGTGCCTCAATCTACATGGGTTCCTATAGCGAATGGTGTCGAAGCGGAAAACCCCTGGGCCCAGAAAGAAAGTCAGTCACTTTGTAATTCCGAATTCCTGCCCCTCTGAATACGAAAGAGCC
>JAUYES010000283.1 GCA_030691225.1 Holophaga sp.
GAAAACCTGGGGATCGGAATAGTGAGCCTTCAGCGGTGCGCCCGTGAGATGAGCGCCATAGAGAGCCAAAAGCAGGGTGTAGGCTGGGCGATCCACGGGTTGGCCACCTAAAACGGCCAGGATGCGCTCGAGGCTATTCATAGGGCCTCCATCGCCTCGGGGTGCAGGCGGCAGGAAGTTGCCCAGAGTTGTTCGATGAGGGCGGGTGCCTGCAAGGCGTCTCCGGCCGTGCCATCGCCGCCAAATTCCGCCACGAGCTCCGGGCGAAGCTTGAACACTGCGCCGCCCACGGCCAATTGCACGCGGCCTTCCAAACCTCGGTTATTGATTTCGGCCCGGAGCTGGGGGACATTGCGGGCGGTGGAGAGCATCATGGCCGAGGCTCCAATAACTCGGGCGCCGTTGGCCACGGCAGCATCCACGAAGGCGGCAGGTTCCACATCCACGCCCAGATCGCAAACCCGCCAGCCTGCCATCCGGAGAAAGGCCGCCACCATTTTTCGCCCCAAGGGGTGGTAGTCATCCTGGACGTTGCCCAGCACCACGGTTCCCCGCTCGGTGGGCGGGGTATTGCCGGTGGCTTGGCGGTTGGCCAGGATTTTGAGGAGGAGATCTTCCGCCACCTTGGCGGCAACATAACCCTGGGACAGTGAAACGTCATGGCCTGCAGCGGCCCACCTGATCCCAAATTCATTCAACGTGGGCGTCAGCAGGCCCGTCACGGCGGCTTCATGGCTGTGTTCCTGGGCCCAAGCCTCGATGAGTTCACTGGCCAGGGCTCGATCGGCATCCGCAATGGCCGAAAGCAACTCTTCCATCCAATTCCGGGTCATGGTGATTTCCTCAGGCAACGCTGAGGAAAGTATCGGTTCAGATGGGTAGAAAGCTGATTTTGGGCAGTCTTCGCTCTCCGGAATGAATCCGGATGCTTAACAAACGCGAGAACTAACGCTACTTGCCTAGGAATTGCACCAGCGTTTTCTCCAGATTCTCACCCCGCAGCTTGGCGTCGGTGGCGACGATCTTGCCATCGGGGCCAATGAGGATGGGCTTGGGAATTCCGACCACGCCATAGGCATCGTTCAGAGGGTGCTTGCCTCGGCCCAGGTAGGCGTGCTTCCAGGGCATGGGGCTTTCTGGCTTGGTGCGCCACATGGTGATGTCATCGGCCTTGAGATCCCAGGACAGACTCAGGATTTCGAAATTCTTGCCCTTGAAGCGTTCCCAGGCCTTGTGGACTCCGGGCAGTTCCGCGCGGCAGGGCGGGCACCAGGTGGCCCAGAAATCCACCAGCACATACTTGCCCTTGAAGGTGTCGTTGGTGAAGTGCTGGTTGGGGTCCGTCAGGCTCACCACATCGAAGGCAGGCGCGGCGATACCGATAGCCGTTTTGGCTTGGGCATCCCACATCTTGCGGGCGAATCTGGTGTCATCCAGGGCGGCAAATTCCCGCTCCAGGCGCTCCAGGGCAGCCTTGGCGAGGGCATCGTTCTCACCGAGGTTCTGCTCGAAATGGCTCATCCAGAGCGCGCCGCGCACCTTGAAATCCGGATGGCGTTCCCGGCCCGGAGCGGCAAAGGCTTCGGCTTCTTTCGTATCGGGAAAACGTGTTTCCAGGAAGCGAGGCAGCAGGCCGGCACCCAGGCCCCAGGCGGCCGCGGTGGAAGGAACTTCCTTCTTTAGCGCTGCGGTCAGTGCTGCGTCGGGATCCTTTTTCTGGAGCAGGATCAGCTGGTAATGGCCCACCAGCAAGGCTTGGCGAAGTTCAGGCTGGGTTTCCTTCTGGAGACGAGCCTGAATGGAATGGAGTTCGGCATTCACATCCGGTACGAAACTCTGAGGAGTCTTGCCGGATTTTCCATGGGCCTGACGGGCTTCGTTAACCCGCTTCATGGCGCCGCGAACTTCATCCAGAATGGCCTGAGCCGGATTATCCAGGAACTTGGCCAGGGTGCCTTCCAGCTTTTCGCCTCGCAGATCGGCATCCGAGGCCGCGATGATGCCATCGGGCCCGACCAGCACGTATTTGGGAATGCCCGCAGCGCCGTAGGCTTCGGCAATCGGGTGATTCTTCATGCCGGGCAGGAAGGCGTGTTTCCAGGGCATGGGCTGTTTGGCTTTGCGGAAAGGGGCGATGTCTTCGACTTTCTTGTCGAGGCTGAAACTTAAAATCTCGAAATTTTTGCCTTTGAAACGCTCCCAGGCTTTGTGAACCAAGGGCAGGTCGGCCACGCAGTAGGGACACCATGTGGCCCAGAATTCGAGGAGAACGTATTTGCCCTTAAAGGTGTCGAGGCTGAATTCCACGCTGGGGTTTTCCAGGCTGGCGATGCGAAAGGCGTGAGCCGCTTTGCCCGGCAGGGTCTTGAGGGGCGCATCGAAGCGCTTGCGCGCATCCAGCGTGCGGGCATGGCCCGGGAATTCCTTTTCCAGGGTGGCCAAAGCCACATCGGAACCGGCCTTGTCGTCATCGAAGAGGGTGCGAAAATTTTCGTAGAGCGAATCCACACGGGTGGGAGCGGTCTTGGCGGGTGGCTCGGGAGGGGCGGCCAAAAGCGCGGGGCTCATCGCCACCAAGGAAAGAAGCAAAGCGGTGCGGATCATGAGTTCTCCTGGCGGCCAAAC
>JAUYES010000284.1 GCA_030691225.1 Holophaga sp.
CGTGCTCCTCCCCTGCCCGGCCGTATGGATCAGGGCGTCTAGTTCCGGCAGGCTGGCGCAGGCTGGTTTTTCCAGCCAGACCATGGGGATGCGGGACTCCAGGCACAGGCTGGCGTGCTCGTAGTGCAGGGCCGTGGGCGAGCAGATGCCGACGATGTCCGGCGCGAGCTCCCGCAGCAGCTCTTCCGGCGTCTCGAACGCGGGCAGGCCGAAGGCTTGCGCGAAGGCCGCCCTGTCGGCGGCCTCGGGCGATGCGCCACCGGCCAGCGCAACCGCAGGGTGCGCCAGCAAGGCTCCTGCCTGGCTGAGCGGGGCAGCGCCGCCAGGGCGGGCCGTGTCGTATTTGAACGCCACATTGCCCAGCCCGATGAGCGCGGCCCGGTAGGTTTTTGTTCTGTGCGTCATCGCCTCATTTCCCCTGCAAGTCCACCGGCCGGGCGCTAGAGTTCCCCGGCTGCGCGCAGGGCCTGGAACATGAATTCCGCCCGGGTCCAATCCTCGGGCGTGTCGATGTCCTGGACGAGATGTCTGGGCAGCATCAGGGGCACGGCATTGGCGAAAAGCCGCCCTTGGGCCAGGAACTGCGCGGTATTTCCCCAGTAAAACTGGCCGGCGTCGTGAAAGGCTTCCGGCAGATCTTGGGAGCGGGCGTATTCGTTCTCTGGCCAGAGCATTGCCGCGCGGCCCTCTTGCCCAAGTTTCAGGCCACGCCAGACAGGGTAGTCAAACCGCGTGGCGGAGAACACGCAATTGGCCCCAGTCTCCGAGAGCATCTCAAGGCCTTGGCGCAAGTATTCTGGTCGGAGGAAGGGGGCTGTTGGGTAAATGCAGCAGAAGGACGCCGGAAGCGCGGACTCATGCCGCAGCCATTCCAGGGCGTGCACAACCACCGGGGCGGTCATGGTCATGTCGCCGGAAAGCTCGGCGGGCCGGGTGAAAGGCGTTTCGGCGCCGCACACGTTTGCAACGGCGGCGATCTCCTCGGAGTCCGTGGAGCAGAGGATGCGGTCAAACACGCCGGAGGCGCGGGCGGCGGCGATGGCCCAGTGGACCATGGGCTTGCCGCAGAATGTGCGGATATTTTTTTTAGGGACGCGTTTGCTCCCGCCCCGGGCGGGGATGATGGCGACGGTGGTCATGCTGTCCTCCTGCTGGCGCGCCCGGCAAGGCTTTGGACGCCGCCGCTGGCCTGGAGTTGCTGGGCAATGTTGAGGATGGTCTCCGCTGACTTGGCATGCAGCGCCAGCTCTGGTCGGGGGAGGATCTCGCCCTGCCCCAGGTCCCCTAGCCAACGGCTCAGTGAAGGCAGGAAAGCTGCCTGGTCCTCCACAAAAAGCACTCCTTCGCGGTGTTTGAGCATCCGCAGGTGCTCTTGGCGCACTCCCGGCTGAAGGCTCGCCACGGGCAGGCCGAGCAGCCAGGCTTCGTAGAGCAGGGTCGAGGCCATGCCGACAACCCCGCAGGCCAGGGGGAGCAGGCCGCGCCCCCACGCGGGCGCGGCCACCGGGCCGAACTGCTCGCCGCCAAGGTGTCGCCACAGGGCCGCAAGCTCCTCGACCTGGGTTCTTGGATGCGCCAGGACAAGCACCTGCGGCGGCGTAGGCAGGCCCTTGAGCGTCTGCACAAGGCCGGAGA
>JAUYES010000285.1 GCA_030691225.1 Holophaga sp.
TTGAAATCTCGGTGAATGATTCCCTTGTGGTGGGCGGCCTGTAGCGCCTGGAACCCCTGAACGAGGATCATCGCGGCCTGATCGGGTGCCATGGGGCCTTGCGCCAGCACCTTCGATAACACGGGCCCGTCGGCATATTCCATGGCCATGAAGGGGCCAAATTCCTTTTCCTGGCCCACATCGAAAACGGTGATCACGTTGGGGTGATGGAGCCGAGCTGAAATCTCGGCCTCCAATTGAAACCGCGCCAGGACTTCGTCGGGGGCAATGGTGCCGCCCTGAACCAACTTGATGGCTACTTCGCGCTTGAGTAGGGGATCCAGGGCCAGGTAAACAATTCCCATGGAGCCGCGGCCCAGTTCGCCTAAAACCTTGTAACGGCCGATGGTGGATGGAGCGGTAGTGGTCACGCTTCGATTCTGGGGGATACGGCGCGCTTTGGGAATCACTGGGGCGTTTAGCGGCTATTTTCCTGGTGATTGGCTCAAGAATGGGTGCCGAAGATCCGCTGAAGATAAATGTATCGGGAGCGACGGCGAGGGAGTCATGGTTAAGAACCTTTATCGGTCAGGTCGAACTACAGTGAATACCATCGCCACGGGTATTCCAAGTTCGAATCGAACGGAATGGGGAGGATCACCGGATGATTTTTGATACCTTTCGCCGCAGAAAAAACATCCGAATTCTCCTTAACGGCGAAGCGTCCTTCGAGCTAAGACTGAAGGCAGCCTTTGCGCTGGGCGACCAACCTGCCACGCGTGAAGCCATCGATGCTCTGGCGCGGGTTGCCAACAACCCAAATGAAGACCTGACGCTGCGTCAAAATGCCATCTCACGGTTGGCTGGGCTCAGTGAGCCGGATTCCCTGCGAGTCTTGCTTCGACTGATCGCAACCGGAGCCGAGCCTGGCACCTGGATCTTTATCGAGGCCATGCAAGGTTTGCGGTGGAACTCCATCACCCTGAATCGGATCGCCAACGAAGCCGTGGCATCGTTTTTAAAGGTAGGGAAAGAGGCCATTAAACGCGATAGTCCATCATTGCTTGGGGAAGCGCGTGGCTTGATCGAGAAGCTGGAATGTCCCACCGCTCATTCAGCTCTTCAGGAACTGGATTATCTGTTGCAAGTTCACCGCACCGCCAATCTTGCCAAACAAAAACGGGTGGCCTTGGACAGTTCGGATTTTGATAAGGCGGCGTTCGCCGTTGCCGAAATCGCAGGGCTTGGAACCAAAGAAGCCGAAGTCGCCTTGAAGGAAATTCGAAGCCAGCCTGCGCGGGAACTCGAACAGGGTTACGAGATCGACAAGGAAGACGTGGAGGCAGGCTATTCGCCCAAATGGGTCACGGAAATAAAATCATCTTCGGAGCTTGGCGAGGCCTTGAGTGGCTTGGAGAGGGAGCGGTGGGAGGCGGCTCGCCCCTGACATTGCCTTTCGTTGATGATTCCGCTTTGAGTCCAAGTTTGCGGTTCCGCGCACTCGTTAAGCCCACCAGGAGATGCCAATGAAAACAATCACTGGTACAAGAATCCCAGACCGACGAGCTGGTTTCGTCAATCCCACTTGGATGATTCTGGTGGCCTTGGCGGGTTTGATCCTGGCAGTGGTTTTGCCGCAGTTTCTTCGGCACGGGTGGAGGAGAGGCTTGCTGGCCTTGCTTGGGCTGTGCTTGATGATCACTGCGGGTGTTGGCGTATTGATGGGGTTCTTGTGGTTGATGGAGAACCTTGGCCGGGAAGGAGAGGGCTGGCGGGATAAAGCATTGCGAGGCTTGGGCCACCTGCTGAGGTTCCTATTTTTTGGATTCATCGCCGCCATTTTAGGCGTGGCCCTCGTGGGCGGTTTCCACCTTGGGGTAGGCGTTGAGAACGCAGTTTCTGCACTCTGCGGGCTTCTGGGAGGGGGCTTGGGTTGCTGGCTTCATCAGCGACTCGGAGCTTTCCGTTTTTGGGTGGCTTTCCGGCGTTTTTGCTTGGCACTGCTGGGTTCACTTATGGGCGGAATCTTAGGGATTCTCGGGCCCGAGCCCTGGGGTATTTCGTTTGGAATTTTGGTTCCGCTCCTTGTGTTCGTGGTTCTCGCGGCCATGGGTCGGATTGTTCCACCCAGGGATGGGGTATCTCCTTCGGTTGAGGAAGGGGTGGGGCCTCGTTAGGGAAGGGAACTGAATTAGCGGAGGTTTTGGGGGAGGTTTGGTGATGACTTTGTGTGTTGTGGGGTTAAGACAAAGCGGCTCAAGTTGTTGAAATGAGATTTGTTGATTTGCTTGGAAGTGTTTGCCCGATTCGAACGCGGCCGCCTTTGGCGTCCGCCGGTCCCGCTTCGGCGTGCCGCATGGCACGCCTCGGGCGGTCCCACTCGTAGGTTCGAATCCCAGATGATTCCAATACGAAGAAGAGGCCCCCGAAATGGGGGCCTCTTCTTCGTATTGGAGCCAACTATAGGATTCGAACCTACGACCTGCTGATTACGAATCAGCTGCTCTACCAACTGAGCTAAGTTGGCTCGGACTTGACAGTATGCCAGGGCAGGGCCCTTGACTCAAGGTCATGGATCGAAGCGGTACGGTTGGTGAGGGGTTTGCCGGCTTTGGTTTCCACCTGCCGCAAGGTGGTGCTAGGCTTCGTCCCATCACCACTTCAATGGGGAGCCTCATGGTCGCATCTGCCAAGAAGGTGTTCGTGCTCGACACCAATGTTCTGCTGCACGATCCGCAGGCCATTTTTCGTTTCCAGGAACACGATATTGTCATTCCTATCGTGGTGATCGAGGAAATCGATACCTTCAAGAAGGACCAGACTGAGATCGGACGCAACGCTCGCTCGGTTTCCCGGCAGTTGGATAAGTTGCGCGCCCTGGGGAGCCTCAGCGAGGGCGTACTGATGGAAGGGGGCGGCATCCTTAAAGTCGATGTTGCGCCTTATCGCGAGGATCTGGGCTTCTCCACGCTCGATAAGCACAAGGCCGATAACCAGATCCTTGCCTGTGCCTTGGCGTTGCTGAAGACCCGCAAGGAAAAGGTGGTTCTGGTCACCAAGGACACCAATCTGCGCATTAAAGCCGATGCGGCTCGGTTGGAAGCCGATGACTACAACACTGATCGCGTGGAAATGGATGGACTCTACACGGGGACCGCTCAGTGGGCCGTGGAGGGCGTGCAGGTTGATCTCGTCTACGAGGGTGGGCTTGCGCCGGACGAAGAGCATCCGTTGTACCCCAATCAATTCGTAACTTTGGCGGATCGAACCAATGAGAGTCACACCGCGGTTGGACGCTTTTACGCCGCCGATGGCCGCATCCATCCTCTCAAGAGAACTGAACAGCCCCCATGGGGCATTAAGGCGCGGAATCGTGAGCAGCAATTTGCGCTGGAATTGCTATTGGATGATTCGATTCAGGTGGTCACCTTGCTTGGCAAAGCCGGTACGGGCAAAACGCTGCTTGCCATCGCCGCAGGCTTGCAGCAGGTGGTTGATGATGAACGGTACAACAAGCTCTTGGTTAGTCGTCCCGTGATGCCCATGGGGCGCGATCTCGGCTTTTTACCCGGAGACATCGACCAAAAGCTTCGGCCCTACATGCAGCCCATCTACGACAATCTGGATTTCATCGTGGCCGCCAATACTGAAATGCGGCGACGCTCGAGCATGACGGTGGGGCAGTTGGAGGAAGGTGGCTACTTGAGTGTTGAGCCCCTGACTTACATCCGAGGCCGTAGCATTCCTAATCAATATCTGATTGTGGATGAAGCCCAGAACCTGACACCCCATGAGATCAAGACCATTCTCACGCGGGCCGGAGAAGGCACCAAAGTTGTGTTGACGGGCGATCCTCATCAGATCGATAACCCCTATGTGGATGCCAGCACCAACGGGCTTAGCTACCTAGCGGAGCACTTCAAGCATCTCGATATTTCGGGTCACGTCACCTTGGTTAAGGGCGAGCGATCTCGGATGGCTGAACTCGCTAGTAACCTTCTCTAGAGCGAAATCGGATGACCGAAGGACATTGGGATTCTGAAGCCCCCGCAGCCAAAAAGGGCCTGCCCACCTGGGCGAAAATCGTCTTGGGTTGCTGCGGTGGCTGTGCGCTCATCTTTGTGGTGATCATGGCCAGTTGCGTAGGCCTGATCCGATCAATTTCCAAGAACGGGGTTCCAGCCGTTATCGATAAGGCTGTGGGCTCCGCGTTCTTGGATAAGGCCTGGATGGAGATGGCGAACACCGTGAAGAGTTTGAGCACAGCACAAGGGACCAAGGACTTGTACCGAACGAACCCCGGCCTCTCCGAAACCTTTGCGACGGAGGAGGATTTTCTAGCCGCGGCAGAGGAATGGCGTCCCCGCCTCGGTGAATTTCCCGCCCAACGGCCCCAGCTTGGTGATCTGATTCGCGATCAAAAGAGCGGCGGTCGTTTCCAGATAAACACCAATAACAGTAGGACTCGGATTGATTATCAGATTCCCAAAGGGGGCATGCTTTATCTCGAATTGGAATCGGGCAAGCTGGTCGATGTGCGGGTGGAGTAGCACCGCGGCCCGATTTCAGGGAAGATGCTCCTATGAGTAATGTTTCAATCCCCGATGCCCTTGCACTGTTGCTCAAGGGTTCTGTCACCTGCCATACCAAAGAGGCTCTAGAAGCGCGGTTGAAGTTGGGCCGCCCGCTTCGGGTCAAAGCTGGCTTTGATCCCACTGCGCCGGACCTGCATCTGGGTCATGGTGTTTTGTTGCGGAAAATGGCTCAATTCCAAAAGCTTGGCCATACGGTCATTTTTCTGATTGGCGATTTCACCGGCATGATTGGTGATCCCACCGGAAAAAAGGCCACGCGTCCGCCCTTGACGCGCGAGGAAATCCTTGTAAATGCCGAAACCTACAAGGCCCAGGTCTTCAAGATCCTCGACCCTGAAAAAACGGAAATTCGTTTCAATAGCGAATGGCTGGATCCGCTGCATGGCCCAGACTGGATTCGTTTGGCCTCGAAATTCACGGTGGCGCAGATGCTGGAGCGCAACGATTTCCAGAAGCGCATGGCGGCCAGCGAGCCCATCAGTTTTCATGAATTGCTCTACCCATTGGTGCAGGCCTACGACTCCGTGGCGCTCAAGGCCGATGTTGAGTTGGGTGGCAACGATCAGCTTTTCAATCTGATGCGCGGGCGGGATCTTCAGGATTCCCTGGGCCAACCCTCCCAGATTGTGCTGACGGTACCGCTGCTTTTAGGCCTGGATGGCGTTGAAAAGATGTCCAAATCTCTCGGGAACTACATTGGTTTCTTCGAGGCCTCGGACGATCAATTTGGCAAGGCCATGAGTATCTCCGATGGTCTGATGTGGGATTGGTACCTGCTCTTGACCGACAAACTGCCTGTCGAAATTGAAGATCTAAAGAGCGGTCACCCGATGGAGGCCAAGAAAGCCTTGGCGAAGGAAATCGTTGCTCAATTCCATGGTTCGGCCGAGGCCATGGCTGCAGAGGAACGCTGGGTCCGCCGCTTCTCCGAACGCAAGGTCGAGGATGTCCCTGAGATTGCAGTTCCCGCTCAGGAGGTTGCGACACTTCTCAGCAAGCTCCTGGTTGAGCGGGGCATGGCTGCTTCGCGCAAAGAGGCGGAACGTTTGATTGGTCAGGGAGCTGTGAGTCTTGATGGAGCCAAAGTCTCCGATGTTCAGTTGAAGGTCAATCTTGGTCCTGGCGATACGCTTCTGGTTCGTGTCGGAAAACTCAAGCTCGAACGGTGGGTGGTGAAATGACACATATGGCCCTCCAAGACCTTTTCCTGCGCCACCGCGAGAAGGCCACGGGCCTGTGGAAGTTGGGTCAGGAGCCCAGTCGCACAATTTTTTTCGATGCTGGCGACGTGGTGTTTGCCCAGAGCACCTACCCT
Source organism: Holophaga sp. (assembly GCA_030691225.1). Taxonomy (GTDB): domain Bacteria; phylum Acidobacteriota; class Holophagae; order Holophagales; family Holophagaceae; genus JAYREN01. The sequence continues at coordinate 5,890 of JAUYES010000285.1, forward strand.
TCTGATCGTTTGACTCACTTGCTGGTAGAGCGAGGAAAGCTTACTCAGACTCAGCTTGATTACGCTTTGGCCAATCTTCGTCCCGGCATCAGTATTGGGAAGAACCTTATCGAGATGGGCTTCATTACTCAGCGGGATTTGTTGGACGTAGCTCGAGCCCAAGTCGAACGTGTGGTCTCCGGTGCCTTGGCTACTCCGGGCGAAGTGCCCACCTTTGATGCGCGGGAACTCGACGCGAACGTGGTTCGGTTGCCCTTTGATACGCCGGAGCTATTGCTGAACGGGCTATTGGGTCTCAAGGATCGGGAAGCTCTTTTGGAACTTCTGGGCCCTCTGAACCAAGTGGTGGTGCTTCAAGGGCGCCGGCTGCTGGAAATGACTCTGCCTGTGGACCTTGCCAAGCTACCACCCCTATTGGATGGCACCCATACCCTGCTCGAGTTGAGTCGCGAGTCCCTAGCTGAGCCTTTGCGCTTGGGCACCTTTGCTTTGTTTCTGCGTGAAATGGGTTGGGCCCGCCTACACGAAATGCCCCCCATGGACCGAGGCGCCATCGAAATCGCTTTGACGCCTGAGGCTGAGGTTCTTTCGCTGCCGCTCCCCGGGCCAGATCTCGAGACCGTTCCTTCCCTGTTTTCTACGATTCATGCGGCTGCCAAGCCAACTACGAATTTGGAACATCTTTCCGACGCCCTAGACGCCCTGCCTGAACCTGAAAGATCTCAGGCTGGGGCGGAGTTCACCGTGGAAACAGGACAGGCGATCTTGGAACCCATTTTTGAACTGCCTGAGCATCTGGACATTGAGGTTCCCAATTTCGATTCCGAGCCGGTGGCGACGATTCCCGAATCGGCACCTGCCGTGTTGATCCTGCCATCGACATTGACCAACCCCGAGTCGGCAGAAATCCTTTCCGCACCCAACTTCGAAGAGGAGATTCCTCGGCGGTCGAAAAAAGGGTGGATAGCCCTTGTTGCTGTAATCTTGCTCGTGGCCGCGGTTTTTGGCTGGAAACGCTGGAGGAATAGGTCCAAAAATCCCCCAGTGGTTATCGTGCCGACTCCGGCGGTTGTTCTTCCTGAATCCAAGGTTGAGAATCCGATTAAGCCATTAATTGAGGAGCCTCCGCCCCAAGTAGAAGCCAAGACCCCACCATCTCCCCAAGGTGATCCCAAGGGACCAGTGCCTCCAAAAGTGATAGGCACCTCAGCCAAGGATCGAGCGGAGGCACTCCGGCAAGGTGATATCGCACGGGTCCTTCGTCAGGGCGAACTGATCCTTGCCAACCTGCCAAAAGGGCGATGGACCCTTCGCCTGGAAATTGCGTGCCAAGTTGAAACCCTGAAGCGCGCGGTGGATCTTTTCGGCACCCCCGATCCGGATATTTGGGTGGCCCCACTCTCTCTTCGTGATGGACGAGGATGCTATCAATTATTCTTTGCTCACTTTCCTGATCGCAAGTCCGCTGAGGCCGCGAGTCGGAAAATTCCGGCGGCATTCCGAAGCGAAGGCAATCGGCCTAAACCCTTTAAAATCGAGGAAATTACGGTCCGCCAATAATCTCTTTTGATTGCATTATGTAAAAATCCGATGAACCCATTTTCAATGGTTGCGTGCTTGGTGATGGGCAAAATCGCCTCAATGCTTTACATTCTGGAAAAGAATGCTATAATTCACCGGTAAGGTCGGTTCGACCAAGATCTTTTCCGGAGCCTCATGGAATTCCATCCGCTTTCCACCCAGAACTGGAGCCAAGCCTTCAATGTCTGGATCGAAGACATCCAGGTTTGTTTCCAACCTGTGATGGAGTTGGAGCGGGTGTTGATTCGGGGTGGGCTCTTGCGGAAGGTTCGGGGGCTGACACGAGTCTCTGCCGCTTTTGTAGCGGTTTTCTTTACGATTCATTGCACAAACCCCCGCCCCTCGGCGCCCGCTTCGAAGGCTGGCCTGTTTCTTACAACAACTTTCTCATCGCCGACTGATTATGAATTGGGTGAGGCGAGTTGGTATGGCAGCGAGGAAGATGGATTCGAAGGCAAGCCGACTGCCAATGGGGAGTTGTTCGATCCCAACCAGATGACTTGCGCTCATCGAACCTTGCCGCTGGGTAGTTTCGTGGAAGTCGAAAACCTAACAAACGGTCGCAAGGTACTGCTGCGAGTCAACGATCGAGGGCCTTTTGTTA
>JAUYES010000293.1 GCA_030691225.1 Holophaga sp.
TTGAAATCCACGCCCATGCTTTCGGCTTTTTCGCGGCTAGCCGTGTTGGTGTCGACCATGAGGCGACCTTGGATTTCCCCGTTGAGACACTTCAAGGCCGCTGCGGAAAGAACGCCCTCGGGCGCACCGCCGATGCCCATGACCGCATGCACACCGGTGCCACTAACGGCCGCAGCGATGGCGGCACTCAAATCGCCATCCCCAATGAGTTCGATGCGGGCACCCGCATGGCGAATATCGGCAATAAGCTTGTCGTGGCGAGGACGATCCATGACCACTACCGTGATGTCTTGCACCTTGCGGTGAAGGGATTTGGCGATGGCGTTCAGGTTATCGCCTACTTCGGCATCGAGGTGCACCTTGCCCTTCGCTGCAGGGCCCACGACGAGTTTGTCCATGTAGAGATCAGGGGCGTGCAGCAATCCACCCTTTTCTGAAGCCGCTAATACTGCGATGGCGTTTGCCGCACCCGTGGCGCAGAGGTTGGTGCCTTCGAGGGGATCGACTGCGATATCGATGGAGGGAAAGCCCATGCCCATGCCGACCTTTTCACCGACGTAGAGCATCGGAGCTTCGTCCCGTTCGCCCTCGCCAATGACGATGGTGCCATCCATCTGAATGGATTCCATGGCGATGCGCATGGCTTCCACGGCCAGATGATCACTGTGTTTGCGGTCGCCATGGCCGATGCTGCGGGCGCAGGCAATGGCCGCTTGCTCGACAACCTTCAAGAACTCTCCCGTGAGTGTCTGTTCCATGGCTTTTCCTTTTAGCTTTGGCTGGGCGTTGATTTTTGAAGCCACTGGAGGAAGGGTGCAGACCCTGCTTCGGCTGGGAACATCAAAATCTCGGGTACTTCGTAGGTGTGCAGTTCGGCGATGGTCTGGGAAATTGCCTGGAATTGATTTTGCGTGCTCTTGATGATGAGCATGACTTCCTCATCAAGGTGAGTCCCACCCTGGTAGTAGTAGTAGCTTTTGATACCGGGAAGAATGCTCACACATGCTGCATATCCCTGGTCGACAAGAGCGGCGGCGATGGTAAGAGCCGTCTCTTCGCTTCCACAAGTGGTGAGGATCGCGCATGCGTCGGTCTTGGACAAAACGGCTCCTTTGCCATTCAGGCACGTC
>JAUYES010000115.1 GCA_030691225.1 Holophaga sp.
CTGAGGACTGGATTTATCCCAAGCGGGCACAGTGGTCGGCAGGATCCCTTCCGCTTTTAAGGCAGCATCCCGAAATTTGAATTCACTCATCAACTTCTCAACCTCAGGAGCCCCCGAACGAAGGATCTGGGTAAAGGTTGGTTGAGCAGGTGTCGGAGATGGCGCCTGGGCGACCAGCGCCGCTGGAATCAAAACCAGTGCGTTGCGGGAGGTAAAAGTCTTCATGGTTTCCCTTTCGATGAAGTCAATCCGGCTTCTGGGGCAAGATGCGTGACAATGCCACCTCAAGCACCTAGCGTATCTCAAATGGGAGACTAGAAGTGTTCTCCAAAACCGGAATATTCATGAGTCAAAGCGAAGATTGGGACTTCGTTCCAGAATCGTCAGGATCAAACGATCTAGTTGGTCGACCACTAGAAATCGGAGGGTGCTGGTGGACCTAGGCAATTTAGAGGGCAATGACTCCTCCTGGCCTTTGTTCCCACCACCACGAAGGATGAAAAAAAAGCGACCCTTTTCCAAGGATGCCACCTGCTTCCAAGTCAACCTTCCAGCTCCGAGCCGCCTTGCTATAGGGGCCGGGAGGGAGCCCAGCTCCACGGTTAGCCCCACTTCGTCCACTAGCACATGGGTGCCCTCAATCAACAGCAAGAAAAGAACGGAAAGAACGAGCAAGACACCACCCGCCCCGCATGCCGCCACGCTACTTATCAGAGCAATCCAGAGTTGCCAGGTCGGTTCTCCATTGATCTCGGCCATGCGAACCATCGCGAGCAGCCTGGGCATATTTTGAATCAGATGCATCAGGCCACGCACGCCGACGAGCCAGGAACCCGCAAATAGTAGGATTGCCACCGCACGCTGGGCAAAACTTGGGCGGAAGATTAAGGGCGTAAGGGCCGTCACGATCCGGCCATTTCCAGGAGGATGGCCTCGGCAGCAGCGGCGGGATCTTGGGCCTGGGTGATCGGCCTTCCCACCACCAACCATGTAGCGCCTTCAAAAAGAGCTTGAGCGGGCGTCAACACCCGAGCCTGGTCCTGGACTGAAACCCCTTGGGGGCGGATGCCAGGCGTAAGCAGCCTAAATTTCTCTCCGCAAGCTTCCCGAACCGCCCGAGCTTCCAATGCCGAACAGACTACGCCATCCGCACCGCAGCTTTTGGCTAAGCGAGAAAGATGGAGCGCCATATCCGCAGGATCCGCTGTTGAACCCAGTCGGGCCAGCGCCACCCGATCCAGGCTCGTGAGCACAGTGACGGCCAGAAGTTCGGTCGTCCCACCCCGTTCCCGGTGTGCCCGCACAGCAATCGCCGCGGCTTCCAGCATGGCGGGGCCGCCCTGCGCATGAACATTTACGAGGCGAGGATTCAGGGCCAGCACAGCCTCCAAAGCCCGCTTGACGGTGGTCGGGATGTCGTGGAATTTCAAATCAAGAAATACCGGTGCAAGGGTTTGCAATTCCCGGACAAAAGCAGGTCCCTCCGCACAAAAAAGCTCCAAGCCAACCTTCAGCATGCCAACCCGGCCCGAGAGTTTTCGCGCCAGAGCCAAGGCTTCGCCAGCCGATGGGACATCCAGTGCCACCACCAGACGGTCCACAGGGAGAAGCGTTTTCGACATGAATACTCCAGAAAAAAGACCGACCAAGTCTGTCATTCTCTCAGGAATCCAACGAAGCGTGAGAGCCCCATGCGCATCCTTAATCTACTTTTCCTTGCAACCTGTGTTTTACAGGCCGCCCCGCCCACGACCCTGGCGAACGCTACGACTCAGGTATTGGAGGCTTACGATGTGGGCCAATCCATCGAGCCGCTGCCCATCGTCAAACAGAAGGACCGCCGTGCCCTTGAATGGCTGCAGGCTTGCCTGTCTGATGCGATTCCCCGAAACCCATTTCTCAAAGGAAGCCGCTTTTACAAGGAAGCTGAAGCCTTGCGGGCCCTATTGCAATCTTCTCCAGCTGATTTTGATTCCCTCCTTGGAACATTCAAACCCACTCTGGCCGGTTCCCACGCGGCCCTTTGGCGCTGGGGGCAAGCCCACTCCCGACAAGGAACCTTTATGGTTCTGCAACGGCACCAGTGGGAAAATATTCTGCTGAACTCGAGCGGGCCATCCACAATCAGCGGGCTAGCTCTCCGCCATAGTCTGTGTTTTGCCTTAGCCGAAGGGGATGAAACACGGCTTGCAACGCTGAAAGCAAACATCGGGGATGAACTACCAAATTTCTTTCAACCCTTCCAGCGCGCCTTCGCTTTGCTGGGTGGACCAGCTCCTCGCCTCTATCTTTGGGCTCTGCCAGAGCTCGAGGCACGCGATCTGTCACTTTCCCGAATCGGCCCCCGAATCTATATTTCGCCCATCGATCTGCCCGCTCCAACCGATGCAACCTGGGTGGTGCCAGCCTTGGCAACCAATCTCTCCAGTGACCAATCGTCGCTTGAAGGCGACAACCTTAAGGAAGCAACTGAAGTGGCCGAACAAATGCGAAGCCTAGGGCGCAAGGGCTTTTACGCTCCCAGCCGCGCCCCGCTCGAAGCACTGGCCCTGTTTTACTTTCCCATCGATATTCGCCTAGACGCGGCAGGCATGATCACATCCATTCGCATGGGTGACGCCGCCTATGCCAAGCCAACCCCCTGAAGCAATCCCGTCAGACCACCCCAGACAAGTTGACTCCAGTAATGAAACCCGCGTCGCACAGGTTTGACCGAGTACGCAGCGTGAAGCCGGTCCTTGAGGATGGGGTAGTTCCCATCGGGATCTAGAATCGCCGACATCACAGGATGATCGAACTCGTAGGTGATCCATCGATCCTGCCCATCCCATAAAAGTCGTTGTTCGCTCTTGTCTTCCAACCTCACCCATAAAGTTATTGGCACCTTGATGCCACCGCGTCGCTCCAAGGTGATTGAGCCACGACGACCCGGCGCCATGGCTTGCGGAACCGCAAATACGGGCCCTTTCCCCGCATCCATCCACCCGCCTTGCATAACCTCAGGGGATTTCACACCGCGGATCACGTAATCAAGCGTTTCAGTGCCTTCGACAAAATCTTGCCAAAAGGGGCCGAGGTCGCGCTTCGAAACGCGTTCGGCAATGCGCTTAAAGTCATGACGAGTGGGATGTTTAAAGGCCATTTCGGTTGCATAGGCCCGCATAACCTCTTCCATCACCGGCCGTCCAAGCATGGCTTCCAATTGATTCAAAACCAATGTCGGCTTTGCGTACGAGCTGCGCCCATAGCTTGCATCATCCCGCATCCGGAATCCCCATCGCGTAAGCGGATCCACCGAGGGCGCCATCCAGTAGAAGACCCATTCGCCGAATTCCGTGCCAACTTGGAATCGACGACTAGAGAAAAGGCTCTGGTAAGTGCGCTGCATGGCCTTATGGGTGTA
>JAUYES010000300.1 GCA_030691225.1 Holophaga sp.
AATTTTCGACGGAGGGTGCCGACCTCGGCCATCGTTGGGTTTGTGGCGCCCATGATTTGCCGCCAACGAGCGATGACATTGTCCCCTTCGAGCACCATCAAAATGACGGGGCCTTCGAGCATGAATGCCTGTAGATCGGGGTAAAACTCCTTTTGGACATGATCGATGTAGAAGCCTCGGATCAATTCCTTGTTGAGTTGCACCATACGCAGGCCATGGATCGTGAATCCCTCGCGCTCAATGGTACTGATAATTTCACCAATATGCCCATTTCGCACGGCGTTGGGCTTGATAATTGCGAACGTACGCTCCAGAGGCATGGCCCCTCCAATTGTGGGACACCAGTGTGCCGGAGGCTCTGAGGAGCCTCAAGGAATAAGGCGTTTGGCTGCAATCGAAGACCTGCGCTGGGAAAAGTGGACCAACAGCGGTACAATCAGCGGTTTGACGCGACTGGATCCAGCATGATTGAAAGCATCCTGAAGAAACTCATTGGCTCGAAGAACGATCGCGAGCTCAAGCGCCTATGGGCCAAGGTTCATCTGATTAATCAGCTTGAGCCTGAAATTATGGGTCTTTCAGATGATGACCTGAAGGCGCGAACCCCGTATCTGAAGGAAAAACTGGCTCAGGGCGCGACGCTCGAGGACATCCTTCCCGAAGCCTTTGCCGTTTGCCGTGAGGCTTCTCGGCGCGTGCTGAAAATGCGGCATTTTGATGTGCAGCTTGTAGGTGGCATGGCCCTTCACGAGGGCAAAGTCGCGGAAATGCGCACGGGCGAGGGCAAGACCCTCACGGCTACGCTCCCGCTGTATTTGAATGCGCTGGCTGGCAAAGGCGCGCATCTGGTTACCGTCAATGACTATCTGGCGCGACGTGACGCAGAGTGGATGGGGCGTATCTACCATTTCCTAGGGCTCAGCGTCGGCGTTATTCAGCATGGTCTTTCCGACGAAGAGCGTCGCGAAGCTTACGCGAGCGATATCACGTACTGCACCAATAACGAACTTGGCTTCGATTACCTTCGCGACAACATGAAGTGGGATCTTGCGGACTTCGCCCAGCGCGGATTTGTCTATGCGATCGTGGACGAAGTCGATTCCATCCTCATCGACGAAGCTCGAACGCCGCTGATCATCGCCGGATCGAGCGAAGAAGATACCAGCAAGTACTATCGCATCGACGGTATTGTGCCCAAGCTCAAGCGCTGTTCCGATGGCAAAGACGCCAAGGATGGGGATTACAAAGTTGACGAAAAGGATCGTCAGGTCATGTTGACCGACGAGGGCATCCGCCACGCCGAACAACTGCTGGGTGTGCCCAATCTCTACGATCCCAGCGCCATCGACACCTTGCACGGGCTCAGCCAAGCCTTGCTGGCCCACAACATGTACAAGCTGGATGTGGACTACATGATTCAGCCCAAGGCCGATGGGCGCGGCCAGGAAATCGTCATCGTTGACGAATTCACCGGACGCATGATGCCGGGTCGCCGTTGGTCGAATGGCCTGCACCAGGCCATCGAGGCCAAAGAAGGTGTGGAAGTCAACGCCGAGAACCAGACCCTTGCAACCGTCACCTTTCAGAACTTCTTCCGCATGTATAAGAAGCTCGGCGGCATGACGGGAACTGCTGAGACCGAGGCCCGAGAGCTTCTCTCCATTTACAAATTGGAAGTGGTGATCATCCCCACCAACATGCCCATGGTCCGCAAGGACTTCGCGGATGTGGTCTATTCCACCAAAAAGGGCAAAGTAAAGGCCATCGTGGAAGAGATCCGGGATCTCAACACTAAGGGCCAGCCAATCCTGGTGGGCACGGTCAGCATTGAATCCAGTGAGATGCTGGCGGAAGAACTCAAGCTCGCCAAGATCAAGCACGTGGTACTCAACGCTAAGCATCACGAAAAAGAAGCCGAAATCATCGCCCAGGCTGGACGCAAGGGCGCGGTCACGATTGCGACCAATATGGCCGGTCGAGGCACGGATATTATTCTCGGTGGCAACCCTGAAGGTCTCGCCAAGCTCGAAGCCAAGAAACGTAGCATCGAGCTCTACGACGAAGATGGGCGCAATACCGCCGAGTTCGACGCTCTCATCGCCGAAATGGAAAAGCAAACGGCGGCCGAACATATCGAAGTGGTCGAGTGCGGCGGACTTCATATCCTCGGCACTGAGCGCCACGAGAGTCGGCGCATCGATAACCAGTTGCGTGGTCGCGCAGGTCGTCAGGGCGATCCGGGGTCTTCCCGTTTCTTCCTAAGCTTGGAAGACGATCTGATGCGCATCTTTGGTGGTGAACGCATCAAGGCCATGATGTCGACGCTCGGCATGACGGATGATGAACCCATCGAAGCTGGAATGGTCACCAAGGCCATCGAACGAAGCCAGAAACGAGTGGAAACTCATAACTTTGAAATCCGCAAACACCTGCTTGAATACGACGATGTGATGAACAAGCAGCGCATCTTCTTCTATGGATTGCGCACGGAGATTCTCAAGGGCAACACCAAGGACTATGTGCTGCGGGTTGCTGGTGAAATCGTTGAAGGCTTGGTTCACGATTACCTGCCGACCAAGGGCGAGCAGGATATCGCTGGTTTCAAGGAACGCTTTGAACAGCTCTATGCCACGGCAGATGTCGATTTTGCTGCCTACGCTGCCATGGGCCAAGCTGAGGCCATCGAAGAACTGGCCAAGTTTGTTCAGGAATCCTATCTGGAAAAGGAACGGCGCTTGGGCAGTGAAGACGTTCTGCGCTGGCACGAACGGGTCGCCATTCTCCAGATCATCGACTCCGCTTGGAAGCGCCATCTGCTGGTCATGGACCACCTGAAGGAAGCCATCGGTTTCCGAGGGTATGGTCAAAAAGATCCGCTCGTTGAATACAAGAAAGAATCCTACGAATATTTCGAGCAAATGCGGTTCGGATACGAGGATGAAATCATCAGCTACCTCTTCCGTGTTGAGCCCCAGCCTGCCTACATCCCCGACGAGGACTTCTTCCGTGGCCCTGGCGATGTTCAGGAATTGGGCCCCGATGAAATGGGCTCAATGGTCGACATCAGCGGCGGTGATGGAATCCAGCGTGTCATGAGATTCAGTGCCGGCGGCGTGGACGAGAAGTAAACCGGGTATAGAAACAAGCTGGTAGTCTTTTTCCATGGAACTTGTAGTCGTAACGGGTATGTCTGGTGCAGGGCGTCGTTCAGTGCTTAGCGCACTGGAAGACGCTGGCTGCACCGCCATCGACAATGTGCCGGCTCGCCTCTTGGAGCCATTGCTTTCGCTGGAAGCCAAGCTGAATCCATCGCGGCCTAGGCTAGCCGTGGGTATGGATAACCGTCACGGCGAGTTTGTGGAAGAGTTCATGCCTCTTCTTCAGCGGCTTCAAGATGGCAGTATCCCGGTTTACACAGTGTTTGTGGAAGCCGATGAAGCGACATTAGTAAGGCGATTCTCGGAATCAAGGCGCCCTCATTTCCTGGCCCAGGATGGGGATGTGGCCGCGGGTGTTGAGCAGGAGCGGCGGCTATTGGCTCCGATTCGCGCTCAGGCAAGTGCCATTCTTAATACGAGTCGATTGACCCTGAGCCAATTGCGCCAGCGAATTTCGGAACTACTTCCGGATCTGCCCATGCAGGGCACGACACTTCGTCTCGTTAGTTTCGGCTTCAAGTTCGGTATTCCTACGGATGCCGATATGGTTTTGGACGCGCGATTCTTGCCCAATCCGCATTACATTGCCGAGCTCAAAGCCTTGAACGGTAAGGACCAGCCGGTGCGGGAATACCTGATGAACTCAGAACTTTTCGGCTCCTTTATGGCCATGACCGAAAACTGGGTTCACTGGGTTTGGCCTCACATCACGCAAGAAGGTCGCGCCTATTTCACCCTTGCGATTGGTTGCACCGGTGGGCAGCATCGCAGCGTGGCTCTCGTTGAGCAGCTCGCATTGAAATTGCGCCGAGATATACCAAAGCTGATCGTTCAACATCGGGAACTTGGGAAGATTCAATAACCATGGACTTGCAACGATTTCTTGAATTGGCGGCCACGCAGGGGTGGCGAGGCATTGCTCTTTGGGTGGTGTTGCTGGCTCAGGCGTTGCTTTGGGTTGGCTTGGTGCGCCTTCACTTGGCCCTTCATCGAGAAGGAGCCCCCTGGGAGGAATGCATCGGAAAAATCCGCAGCGCCTTCCTGCGCAAACTTAACGGGCAAGAAGAGATCAGCGAACTCAAGGTGCACCGGTACGCACCGCTGGTGGATAAGTTGCTGGCTTTGCATTTTTCCGAAGAGAAATCGGATCGTTTTGATCGCTGGCTTTTGCTGCGCTGGAAAATTCGAGAAGGGCTTCGCCCCTACTGGATTCGTTGGGGGCATTTGCTCATCGCCTTCGGTGTTGTGGTGTGGTTCTTATACGGTCTTCGCATCGATATGGGGCTCGACACCTTAAAGCGCACCCCTTGCGACCCGCGCCTGTTGTGGGTTTGGCTCGGCTACTCCATGATCATCGCCTGGAAGATGGTCCACCTGCAGGGCAACCTGGAGCGAGTTCAGCGAGCCTTGCTTTTGCCCCGGCGGGATGAGTAGGCTAGAGAACTTCCTCTTCCGTGAAATCCAGAATGTGTCCCGATTTTGCAGCTTTGGTGCGCAGGTATCTGAAATTGTGCGGATTGGAAACGATCTGATGAGGCTCTCGCTGCACGTGGATTCCGGCGTCTTCGATGGCTTGGACTTTGCGCGGGTTATTGGTTAGCAGCTTGATCTTGCGAATACCGAAGAAGCGCAACATTTCCACGGCGGCTTCGTAGGAGCGCAGATCATCCTCGAAGCCAAGGGCATGGTTGGCCTCCACGGTGTCGAATCCCTGCTCTTGGAGCGCGTAAGCCTTCAACTTGTTTAGTAAGCCGATGCCACGGCCTTCCTGGCGCATGTACAGCACCATGCCGCCGTGTTTGCCAACAAACTGAAGTGCCTCTTCGAGTTGTGCTCGGCAATCACATTTGAGACTTCCCAACACATCACCGGTCCAGCATTCGCTATGGATTCGAACGGGGGTTCGTTTCCGGGCATCGATATCACCCGCCACGATGGCAAGGTGCTCCTTCCCGGTCAATTTTTCCAGAAACCCGTAGACGGTGAATTTGCCAAAAATCGAAGGGACCTTGGCCTTGGCCACGAAGGGCACCGATTCGGTTTCAAACTGTGTCACGACCTCCAGAAGCGAATCAGCCTCGAGGTGAAGTTTGGGAGCGCTGCTGCTGTCCTTTGGGCACATGGTGATTCCGAGGCGAGACATCCAATTCGACAACGACAAATCTAGTGAGCGGAAGCGTTCGAGCTGGAAGCAGGTCCTGCATTCGGAACGCGATTATTCGAGGTGCGACAGATCTTTTTCTAGTTGCGCAAGGACGACATCTTTTAATTCGGCCTTGGCTTTTTCCATGGGGCCATTAAGTTTGGCGCCAGAGGCCAATCGATGCCCGCCGCCACCAAAATGTCGGCAGACAGCATTGACGTCCACTCGTTCTCGCGAGCGAAGGCTGGCCTTGATTCGGCCATCTTCCAGTTCGTGAAGGAGGCAGGCCACTTCGACCCCTTTGAGTTCCAGAGGTTTATTGACCAAACCTTCCATATCGTCGTGAATGGCACCGCAGGCGTGAAGATCGGCTTGGGATAAGTTGAGGCAGGCGAAGCGACCTTCGCCATGGAGTTCTAGGCCTTCGAAAGCGCATCCGAATAACTTGAGACGCTCGGGGCGACCTTGATGATAGAGGTCCTGATAGACGCGAGCAGGCAAGACGCCTTCCTCGATCAATTCTGCAGCCATTCGATGGACCTTGGCGGTCGCGTTCGAAAATCTAAAATTGCCCGTGTCATCCACTAAGCCAGCATAGATTGCCGTTGCCATGGGGCGGGGCAGGGGGCGAGGCATTCGCTTAGCCACCAGTTCGAAAACGAGTTCCGCCGAAGCACTTGCAGTGCTATCTGTAAACTCCTGGTCGAACCCCTGGGGTGCCGCTTTCATGTGATGGTCCAAGCAAACCTTTAGGGCTTGGGATGCTTGGAAAACCTCATGCATGGTCCCCAATCGGTGGGGTTCCGAAGCATCCACCAGCACCCATGCTTCGGGCCACTGAGCAAGGTTGCGATGGCGCTCAGAATCAAAGGTTTCGACCCACTGTTCGGTGTCGAGGAAGTGCAGGAACGGCGGGAGCTCGGGGCTGATTACGATGCGAACATCCTTGCCGAGATGCCGCAGGTAATGGGCTAAGCCGATCATCGCGCCGATGCCGTCACCGTCTGGATTTTCGTGCGTCGTCAACAGAACCCTTTGGGGCTGCTCCAGGAACCGCGCGAAGTTATCCAGCATTCAGGCCCCTAAAGCTGCTCTTTCTTGCTCTCCAGGCTCTTGGGCTTGAAGGATTTTAACTCGTCAACCACATCAGCCAGCATCGCGCGCTTGATGGCATAAGGCAGGAAGGCGCTCTT
>JAUYES010000315.1 GCA_030691225.1 Holophaga sp.
CGGAGCATGGGTTTTTTTCAGAAAAGGACTTTTCCTTCTATCGGCCGGGTTTTAAAAAACCTCCAATAAAAGCGCTTGCCCAATTCCGCCACCGATTCCCAGAGTCGCAATACCCAAACCCCCGCCGCGTGCGCGGAGCTGGTGGATGAGGGTGACGAGGATTCTTGCCCCGCTGGCGCCAATGGGATGTCCCAGACTGATGCCGCCACCTACGGCATTCAGGCGGTCCATGGGCAGCCCCAGTTGCCGAGCACAGCAAACGACTTGAGCCCCGAAGGCCTCGTTGAGCTCCCACAGGGCGATGTCTTCTACGGACCGGGATGTTTCGGCTAGCAGCGCACGCACTGCCAAAACTGGGCCTTCGCCCATGTCCATGGGGTTTAACCCAACCTCAGACCAACCGAGAATCCGGGCGAGGGGGCGATGGCCTAGGGCTTGGTCCTGTCGGCCGATCAGCACGGCTGCGGCGCCATCGGAGAGGGCACTGGCATTGCCAGCCGTCACTTGGCCTGTGGGTTCAAAGACCGGCGGTAGGGCAGCAAGGGTCGCCAAGGTGTCTTTGGGGCGGATGCATTCGTCGTGGTTCAACTTTGGGTGAATGAGTAATTCGGCTGAAAAATCGGCTCTCGCGGCGCGCTGATGGCTTTCCAGGGCATAGGCATCGGCCTCAGTCCTGGTAATTCCGCGTTTGGCCACAAGTCGTTCGATGGTTTCTCCCATCAGTAGGCCCGTCAGTGGGCAACGCAGGCCATCCTGGTGCATGACATCGGGTAATTGGGCGTGACCGAAACCGAGGCCCCAGCGCAATGCCGGGGCCAAATGGGGTGTATCCGACATCGCCTCGCTGCCGCCCGCCAGGATGGGGAAGGGAAAGCCTAGGCTGAGGGCTTGGCCAGCCAGAAAAACGGCTTCCAGCGAAGAGGCGCAAGCCATATTCAGGGTGGTACCCAGGCATTCGATGCCGAGTTCGGCCTTGATGGCGATGGTGCGGGCGGGGTTCATGCCTTGGGTATGGGAACGGGCCATGCCCCAATAAATTCGTCCGGGTCGGGGCAGGGAGCGATCCGACATCAGCTCCTTAACGGCGGCTACCCCGAGGCGAACGGCACCTTCCCCGGCCAAGGCCCCACCGAAGCGTCCTTGGGGCAGACGGCCGGCGGCTAGCACGTAAAGTTCTCCCAAGGGCATCATGGCGTGCTCTCCGGGTTTGGGCTGAGCCAATCTTCAGGAGTGGGTTCCCGAGGGCCCAGCAGGGTATCCGGTGGGAACCAAACATCCAAAAGGGCCTTGTGGCGGGCTATGTATTCCCGACTCCAAAAAGAAACTTGACTCATCCAGGGCATGTGTTCGGTGGGGGCCGCGACTCCCCAGGCCTCGAGCCCCAGGCTTTGGGCAATGAAAATGGCACGGGGCAAATGAAAATCCGAAGTCACGATGATGACTCGGCGCAATCCAAAAACGACATAAGCTCGGCGAAGGCTATCGTAGGTGCGGCGTCCCGCAAAATCCTCCACGATACGGTTCGGCGGGACGCCTTGTCGTAAAAGCCATTTCCGCATGGCTTGAGGTTCGTTGTAATAGGGGCTGCGGTTATCTCCCGAAACGAGGAACCAGCGAACGTGGCCCGAATGGAATAGATCCAGGGCCGATTGAAGGCGGCGCTGAAGAACCTGAGTTGGCTCTCGGTCGGGGAGTACGCCTGCACCCAAGATCAAGGCTGGCATGTCATGGACCCGCAAATCGGCTGGGGTCAGAATTCGCCCTTTGGCGTGAGAAGGGAACCTTCCCACGGTCCAAAGCAGATCCCCGATGAGGAGCAGGCTCACGGTGATCAAGATTCGGCGCCGGGGTCCCCCGGCAAGACTCGTCAAGGCAGATAAGCGCATCGTGAGTTAGCATAGACCCTTACCCCACCGGGTCCCACCGGGAGCATCGACTAATGAAGCAACATGTACCTTTGATCTCAACTTTCCCCATGTCCTGCCGGGTTTACCGGCATCCGTGGCGGGCCGCCTTGCCCATGGCACTGATTGCCATGTCGGGAGTTGGCTGTTACCGAGCCTCTGGAATCCAGAGACCTGATGCCGTTGCCGTTGAAATTCCCTCCGTTGGTGGGGATCGGACCCAAGGGCTCAAGGCAGAAGCCGCTCCTGGGGACTATTACCTGGGTAACGATTTGATGGAACTTGCCATCGATGGAACCCCCTTTGGTCAACGAGGAGCCGTTGCGGGTGCTGTGTCGGGCGGGAGCATCATTGATGCCAGCCTGGTCGAGCTCGATCAGAACTACAAACGGGTCTCTCCCCCCATGGATATGTTGGAGAGGCTTAGCCCGGTCTTGAATCAGGATCCTTCCATCAGTTTGGTATTTGATCAGTACAAGCCCGTCAACACGGAATCCCGTTGCCGTATCGAGATGACGGGTTATGTCCACGATCCCGCCCACAAGCTTGCGGGTGCAACCTGGGATTCTCTGGGGCGAGTCCAGGGATTAGCTGTTTCCCACTCGGTATCGTTGGAAAAGCAGGGACGCTTTTTCCTTCTTGAAACCAAGGTTGTAAACAATTCGAACGTCACGCTTCCGGTGCAAAACATCGGCGATTTCCTCTTTCAGAAAACGGCGGGTTTTCGTTTCAATGTCCCGGCTACCGAGGATATGGCGGGTGCACTGCTGACCAACTGGGGTGTCGAGATTCCCGCTGCGGGTCCCGGCACAGTCTTTGGCTTGCCTTTTCAGGCCGTCAAAGCTGGGATGGTGGCCTTCATGGGTGTGGAGCCTTCGGGTTCCACCGAGGATATTCATTCCACCCTCGGCATTCTGCCCATGGATTCGGATTCGCTGGTTGTGACCTCAGATCCTCAGCAGGCCTTCAATCAGACTCGTCCGCTAGCTCCCCAGCGCCTGATCGCCGGATCCTTGCCTGTCGCAAGCCTGGCCCCAGGCGCCAGCCTTGGGCACATCCGCCGACTGTATGTAGTGGGGGGTAGCTCTGTCGCGAGCAGTCTTCCCAATCAGGCAACGGGAATTTTTAACCAAATGGCCGTGGACCGGATGACCCTCCAAGCCACGGAATTTGGCGCGTTCAGTTTTCAACCGTCGGGCACAGCTGTTCGGCAAGGGCCGTGGCCTGCGGAATTCAGAATTGAACGAAAAATGAATGCCACGGATTGGAAATTGGAAAGGCTCGAATGGATGGAGCCCTTCGCCAATACCCCCGGTCAGGGCTCTACGGCAGCTGGTCCGATCGTGGCAATGAATCTACCGGTAGGCACCTATCGGATGGTGATTCAAAATGGCCAACCGAATCCATTCAATAAAACCGTGATGGAAACGCTGGTGAATTCTTCCAGCACGGAGAGCCCCAACCTGGCGACTCCTTTTGCCATCAAGGCGAAGACCTGGTTAACCAGCAACGATTCCGCAAACTACCTCTGTCCCGAGCGTTCAAATGTGTTGAGTACTGCGGGGTCCCCGTACTCATACCGTGCCTTGCCGCATTATTTCATCTCCAGGCGCACGGATGGCACCCCTACTTCTGTTCAGCCCATTCGCATCACCTTGTTTGGAAAGGATGCTGCGCCGGATCCTTCCACAAAACGCGTGCTTTCCCTCGGGGCCACGTATAGCGCCGTGGAGCGAGGAATTACTACGCTTTGGATGGATAGTATGGGCATCACCCAGGCTCCCAATACAGGCGTATTTGGATTTCAGGCCGGGAACCAAGTATTTGCCGCTTCGCTACCTTCTAGCAGTCCTGCCGCATTTTGGCTTGGGAGCGGGGAATATCATGCCTTTGGCACTCGAGGGCCGCTAGCTCCCCTTGAGAGTCAGTCGATCTCTGCATTTAATGGTCAGGGCGCTATCTATCACGTCTTTACCTTTTTACCGAGCACCCTACCTACTGGCTGGACTAGCTTCGATCTACCTGGAGCATCACTCGCCACGACGGGTGGGATTCTGCCGGTGGAAAAACTGGCTTCTGCCTTGGCCGAAGGTGTGGAGGTTGTTGGGCTCACGGAGACGGATCGTCTGACGAATGCCGCGGCGATTGCCAAGGATTTTCGAGCGGAATTTCTCAGCTACCTGCTGACGGATGACGATCGAACACCTATCGGTTCGGCGCCCATCGTCATGGGGGCGCGGAGTGCCAACCTGCCTGCTACCGCAGCGCATTCTGCCTTTGGTTCGGCTACCGCCCTGTTCACCCCCACACCTCGCCAAGAACGCGCGGGTGGTGCGCGCAATAGCAGTGATTGGACCCTGGCTGATTTCCTGGCCCAGGCCGAAGGACAATTCAACATCGTTCACCGTCCGCGTGGCCCCCAAGGGTTGTTCGTTGCGCAGAGCTTCAACCGGACCGTGCCTCTTGGGCAGGGTGCGAACGCTTGGTGGAGTGCCACGGGTTCACTGGCCAATGGCAAGACCCATGGCGCATTCGATGCTCTGGAATTGCTGCGCGCGGAATATTCCGATGCTAACGGCCAGGCTTTGAGTCTTTTGAATGGCGCCAATGCCACCGCCTGGTTCACGGAGTTTCTGGCCGTGCGGGAGGATTGGTTCGCCCTGTTGAAACAACAAAGTCCTACGAACTTCACGAAGGCACTGGGGCTGTCGGCCGCCAAGTTCAGCCTGGATACTCCTGTGGGACTGGCTCGGACGTATCTGAAGAGCACCGGGTTCACTCAAGATGATTCTTCACCCATTCTTCAAGCCCTTCAATCGGGTGCGGCCGTGGCTTCTACGGGTCCATTGTTGGATGTGACGATTACGCCCGGAACCGGCACCACGGCCTATGGGCCAGGGTCGCTCGTTCCCGGCCCAGCGGCCAGTTGGAAGCTGAGCATCAAGCTCTGGGCATCTGCTTGGGTTCCCGTGGATGAGGTGCGAGTTGTCGTCAATGGCGTTGCGACGGTCATCCCTTTCAACGCGACGTATTTCACGCAGGACCTAACGGATGTACGGTTGTGGACTCTTACCGATGCCGCCTCTCAGGTGTTGAACCTTTCTGGCTTGGTTGGCAAGGATGCCTGGGTGGTTGTGGAAGCCGGTGTTGCTCTGGGCCAGACTGGCGTTTATCGGGCTGGTTCGGAATGGAGCCGGTTGATGCGGGGCATCTATCCCATCGCCGTCACCAATCCGATTTTCGTGAAGGCTAATGCTCCCGGTTCCAGCTACACACCGCCAGGGCTCTGAGCGTTATGGCGGAATGGCTCCCAGAACGTCTGCCGGAGGACGTAGACGCAGAGCGCGCGTTATTGGCCACCTGCTGCGCGCCGGGGGCCGAGACGGCCGCCTCGGAAATTGCTTCTCAGCTTACGGAAGATGATTTTGTTCACCCGGCTCACCGAGCCGTCTTCAAGGCCCTGAACACGCTGCTCGAATCCCAGGTGGAGATCAATCCTCTCACCTTGAAAGATGCGCTCGATCAAGCCGGTGATTTGGGTCGCGTGGGCGGTTACGCCGGGTTGGTGGAACTGCTTTCGGGTGAAGAAGTTTCGCGCCCCAGCGTTTTGGCGGATCTCCTGACACGGAAGCGTAAGCTTCGACAGTTGATTCGTTTGGGTGCGCAACTCGTGCGGCAGGCCGCTGAAGAAGAGGCTCCGCCGGAAAGCTTGGTGGAAAAGGCCGCGCAGGATCTCTTTCGGTTGGCTCAGGGGCGCAGTAAGAAGGGGCTCGAACATGTCGGAGATGTTTCCGACGCGGCCATGGAGCGGTTGCTAGATCGTCTGGAAGGCAAAGGCTCTGTGGGCCTCCGCGTGGGCTTCTCGCGACTCGATGCCATTACCCAGGGCTTCCAACCCGGCAATTTGATCATCCTGGCGGCTCGTCCAGGCATCGGGAAAACGGCCTTGGCTCTGAACTGGCTGCTGCGTTCCGCCGATAGCCGTCAGCGGGCGCACGGAGCCTTCTTTAGCTTGGAAATGTCCAACGAGGAAGT
>JAUYES010000349.1 GCA_030691225.1 Holophaga sp.
AATTTTACCCCCCCCCCCCCCCGAAACAAATGTGTCATAGATATGTAATTTTTAAAAAATTTCGTTGTCAGGGTAAATCAGGCAAGCAAGCCCAACAATTCAGGAACGGGAATGATTCAGCTCCAAAGCCAGGAGCAGCTTTTAAGCCCGCGCATTCCTCGCATCGTTCCCAAGGGATGGAATCACCTCCCTTAAGATGGAGCCATGCTCACCCACGCCACCTCTTCGACCTTCGTGCCTTTTGGGCGGAACCGCCTGCTGCAGAGCCTCGCTGGCGGCTACCTGCTGGTTTGGCTGTGGAGCGCGTGGCACCCCCTTTACCCCCATGACTGGATGATGGAAAACCTTTTGGTGGTCGTATTTGTGCCCGTGTTGATCGCAACCTATCGGCGCTTTCCGCTATCGGACCTCAGCTACCTCTGCATCACGCTGTTCATGGCACTACATGCCATCGGCGCCCACTACACCTATTCCAACGTGCCCTTTGGCTTTGCCCTGAAAGATGCTTTCCATCTCGCGCGCAATCCCTTTGACCGAATCGTGCATTTTTCCTTTGGCCTGCTCCTGGCCTACCCCGCGCGAGAGCTATTTATGCGGGTGGCTCAGACTCGGGGAATTTGGAACTTCCTCCTGCCCGTGGAGATTGTGCTATCCCTGTCGGGACTCTTCGAGATCTTTGAATCCTGGGCGGCCAGACTCTCAGCCGCGGAATTAGGGAATGCCTACCTGGGCACCCAGGGCGATATCTGGGACGCCCAAAAAGACATGACCGTGGCCACCCTGGGAGCCATTTTGACCATGGTGATCACGGCTATGGTGCTGGCGCGAAAAGCAGGCAAGAAGTCCACAGCCTAGCTTGAATCTCGTAGGACGCTCCGGGATCATCCGGCAGTGCCATCCCTCACTTCCCCAGCGCCGCCAGCAACGGATCCAGCTTGGGTGCCAAATACGACGCCACGCCCCACACCCATAACGCCGTTACCGCACCGGTAAAGACATCCATGGTGTAATGCGCTCGCAGAATCAACACGGTGCTCACTTCGATCAGGGCAATGGCAACACCCACCGCAATGGCGATGGGGCCACCGATATTGGCCAGCTCAAGGCAACCGTAAACGGCGATGGCGGTGTGACCGGAGAAGAAGAGATCCGAAGCGGTGCCGTAGGTCACCAACAACGAGGGGAAGCCCGGGTTGCGCCAAATCATCCCTTCGGGGGGCGGCAGGGCGCAGAGTCCTTGGCAAAGCTGCCGCAGCGAAAACAGGATCAGGAGCCCAAGCAAGGGGCGCAGGCTGGGACCGAAGATCGCCAGGCCCACCACAAAGATGCCCAGCAGATCGATCAGCGCCGAAGTCAGGATCAGAAGACGGTCGGCCCAGGCTGGGTTAGCCAGGAGAAAGCGATTGAGGGGCGCGGTGAAATCGAGCACCGCATCCCCGATGCGACCTTCCGGAAAGGCGCGCTTCCCAATCAAGGCCTGAGTCCAAAACCAAGCACCCAGGGCGAGAGCCACCAGCGCGGCGCGGAACACCCACTGCGGAAGATGCATCATGCCCATTCCTTGCGGCGGAATTCCAAGGCCATCCAGCCGACGAAAAGGAGTGAAACCACACCCAGTGCCGCGTAGGCGCGGGTGGACAGCATCGTGTTCAACGTGGGAATGAAGGTGTAGGCAAGGCTCACCACCGACATTCCCATGAAGGAAGCGAAGTTGGCGCTGGCCCACACGGCGCCCTTCCGCTCCGGCGCCGGGCGGATCTGCAGGAAGCTCTCGCAGGGAATCAGAAACAGACCACCGGCGGCACCCGCCAGCCCGATGAGGATATAGAGCAGCGGCACCTGCAGGGGGCCGTGCAGCATGGGCACAAGGCCGATGGCGAGCATCATCAGGGCCATCACGATGCCAGAGGGAATCAGCACCTTGAACCAGCGCTCACCCTTCGCAAATTTGCCCGCCAGCAGACCACCGCCCGCAAGCCCCACCAGTTGGGCGGCCACCAGCAGGCTGGTCTGAGTCTCGTTGAGTTTGAATTGCGTGAGGCCCAGGGTGTTGATGATGAGGAGCTGAAAGACACCCACAGACCAAAGGAAGGTATCCGCCACGAGGATGCGGCCCAGCTGCCGGTCCCTCCAGATCCCTGCCAGTTCCTTCATCGTGTCCAAGGGGCCAGTCAAGGGAAAGGGGCGCGCGGGATCCGCCGCAGGGCGACTGGGGATACCGAAGCTCACCACAAACCCGATGAAGGCGATGATCACCACGGCAAAGCCCACCATTACCCGGCCATAGGGAGCTCCAAAGATGGTGCTGCCCTGCATGCCCAAAATGACGCCCGAAAGGGCGATGCCGATGAGGATGCCCGTGGTCACGATCATGCGCAGCAGGGCGTTAGCGCTGGTCACATGGCTGGGCGGGTAGAGCTCGGGGATGGAACCGTTGAGGGCCGGGCTGAAGAAGGTGGCCTGCACGCCCATGAGCCCCACCATGCCGATCATGACCCACAGGTTGCCTGTGATGATGCCCAGGGCACCCACAAATGCCGCCGCCAATTCGATGGACTTGGCGCCAATCACGATGTTGCGCTTGGGGAAGCGGTCCGCAAACCAACCGGCAGGCGCCGCAAACAGAATGAACGGCACCGTAAAGGCCATGCCCACGAGGCCCTGGAACTTCCTCATGCCCATGGTGATCGCCAAGAGCATGACCGCCTGCTTGAAGAAATTGTCGTTAAAGGTGCCCAGGAAATAAGACCCGGCCATGGCGGCAAACTTTCCCCGGGCCTGCTGAATCTGGGCGGTTTCGGCAGCATCCGTCATGAATTCTCCTGGAAGGTGTTGAGCGATTATCAAATCTATCCCATATGGCCGGGCAATAGGGTGGCATTCCAGGCCGGAGGTATCGCCCAAAGGCCTCGGTGAGTAGCCTAGAAGCATGACCGCACGAATTCTCCTGGCCGATGATCAACCCGATATTCGGGAGAGCCTGCGTCTGCTGCTGAAGTCCGAAGGCTTCAAAGTTGACACAGTGGCCACGCCTGCCGCAGCGGTGGCGGCGGTAGAAGCCCTGCCACCGGATCTCGTGCTTATGGATATGAACTACGCCCAAGATACGACCTCGGGCCAGGAAGGCCTGCACCTGCTGGATCGCCTGCGGGCACTGGAACCCGAATTGCCGGTGGTGGTAATGACGGCCTGGGGCAGCATCGAATTGGCCGTGGAAGCCATGAAGCGCGGCGCTCGGGATTTCGTACCCAAGCCGTGGGAAAACGCCAAGCTCATGGCGACCCTGCGAAGCCAGATTGAATTGGGTCAAGCGCTGCGCCGAGGACGTCGCCTCGAAGCCGAAAACCGTGTGCTCCGCGGCGAAGAAGTGCCCGCCATCGTGGCCGAATCCCGCCCCATGCAGGCCCTAATGGCGCTGGTGGCCCGCATCGGCGCTTCCGAAGCCAGCGTGCTCATCACCGGGGAAAACGGCACCGGCAAGAGCCTTCTAGCGCGCACCCTTCACAGCGCCAGTGCCCGCGCCCGGCAGCCCTTGATCACGCTGAATGCAGGCGGCCTCAGCGAAGGCGTGCTGGAATCCGAACTCTTCGGCCATGCGAAGGGCGCCTTCACGGATGCCAAGGAAGCCCGGGTGGGACGCTTCGAACTGGCCGATGGCGGCACACTGTTTCTGGATGAGATCGGTAATGCGCCACTAAGTTTGCAAGCCAAACTGCTGCGCGTGCTGGAGACCGGAGAATACGAACGAGTAGGCTCTAGTCGCACCCTCCGCGCCGATGTGCGGGTGATTTCCGCCACCAATGCGGATCTGGAAAAGGAAGTTCAGGCCGGTCGTTTTCGTCAGGATCTCCGTTTCCGCCTCAACACCTTCGAGCTCCATGTGCCGCCCCTGCGCGAGCGGCTCGAAGACATCCTGCCCCTGGCCGAACTCTTTCTCCAGCGCCACGCCCAGCGCTACCGTCGGCCCCTGGTGGGCTTCGAGCCCAGCGTTCGGCGCATGCTAGAAAGCCATCCCTGGCCGGGCAATGTGCGCGAACTCGATCATGCCGTGGAACGCGCGGCCCTCATGGCCACGACCAACCGGGTTGGCCCCTCCGACCTTTTGCTGGCACCGCGGGGAGCTGCTATGAGCCCCGACAGGGTGAGCCTAGACGAAATGAGCATGGACGATATCGAGGCCCACTTGATCCGCAAGGCCCTGGCCTGCCACCGCAGCGCCACCTTGGCAGCGGAAGCCCTGGGACTTTCGCGCAGCGCCATCTATCGCCGTATGCAGAAATACGGCATCGAAGCCCCATGAGGTTCCCCCTCGAACGGCGACTGCAATGGGCCGTGGTGCTAGGTGCCCTGCCCGCCTTAGCGCTGCCTTTGGTCATGATCCTGGTGCTGCCACGCGGCTACAAGATTTCCCTTTGGATCTGGGTATTCGCGCTGGGGCTGGCCACCTTCGCCCTTTGGAAAACCGCCCAGCATGTGCGGGATCGGGTGCTCCACCCCTTGCAGACCCTCTCGAATCTTCTAGCAGCGCTGCGCGAGGGCGACTACTCCTTTCGAGCACGTGGGGAGGAACCCGCCGACGCCTTGGGCCAGGTCTTCGGCGAACTGAACACGCTCTCCGAGCTTCTCCAACAGCAGCGGCTCCGGGCCATCGAAGCCACCGCCCTGCTGCAAGCGGTGATGGCCGAAATTGACGTGGCTGTCTTTGCCTTCGATGCAGCGGGGGCGCTGCGCCTGGCCAATCGCGCCGCCGAACAGCTTCTGGGACGCCCCGCGAAAACCATCCTTGGTTCCACCGCCG
This sequence comes from Holophaga sp., assembly GCA_030691225.1. Lineage (GTDB taxonomy): Bacteria > Acidobacteriota > Holophagae > Holophagales > Holophagaceae > JAYREN01. The sequence goes on from JAUYES010000349.1 coordinate 4,799, forward strand.
CCGAGCTAGGGTTGGATCAGGCCTTGGCCTGCCAGGGTGAGCTGATGGATATCTCCTTCCCCGGCCGCGAAGGCCGCTTCGAGGTCCGGCGGGCGGAATTTCGCCAGGGTGGCCATCCTCATCATCTCTTAGTGCTTTCGGATCTCACCCAGGCCCTGCGTCAAGAAGAGCGCCAAGCCTGGCATCGGATCATCCGAGTGCTCGGCCACGAGATCAACAATTCCCTGGCCCCCATTCAAAGCCTTACGTCGAGCATCGTCACCTTCCTGGAACGCCGGGAGGATGACTGGGAACAGGATGCGCGACAGGGCCTGTCCATCATTCATTCCCGAGCGCAATCGTTAGGCCGCTTCATGGACGCCTACACGCGTTTGGCTCGGCTGCCCGCGCCCGCCAAGCGCGCAACACCCATCGCCACCCTGGTCAAGAAAGTGGTGAACCTCGAAACCCGTGAGCCCATTTCGGTGCAGGATGGACCGCCGACGGAAGTGGCCCTGGATCCCGAGCAAGTGGAACAGGCCCTCATCAACCTACTGCGCAATGCCGTGGAAGCCGGAGGGCCAGTGTCTCTGGCCTGGCGCATCGAAGGCGGTTGGTTGGAGTTTTGCATCGAGGATGGTGGCCCCGGCCTGCCCGAAGGAGGCAATCTCTTCGTGCCCTTCTTCACCACCAAACCCAGCGGCACCGGCATCGGCCTAGTGCTCAGTCGCCAAATCGCCGAAGGCCACGGCGGCAGTTTGTTCCTGGAAAATCGAGCAGAAGGCGGCGCTCGGGCTCGATTGCGAATTCCACTGAGCCTCTGATTTTTTTCTTTCATCGGTGTTCATCGGTGTTCATCGGTGTTCATCGGTGTTCATCGGTGGCAAATCATCCTTTTTCTGTTTCTTTGCAAACCACTGCGAGCAGAGCCAGAAAAAAGAAAAGAAAATTGGCCACCGATGAACACCGATGGACACCGATAAAAAAGCGATGGCTCGTTGATTTCCTGTGAGCTGTAACTCATTCGTCTTCAAAGCAGTTTATAGGGCACCAAAAAACGGCACTCGGGCAGTGGGAAGCGGTCCCGCTACTCTGGTGGTAACCATTCTTCACAGGTGAGCCCATGCGGTTTTTCTTTCGCACCGTTCTTCTTCTGATCGCGGGCAACTTAGCCCTGCAAGCCCAGGTAAAGCGCCCCTTCGCACTCGTGATCCATGGCGGTGCGGGAGCGATCACCAAGGAAAACACCGCACCGGAAAAGGAACGAGCCGCACGCGCGGGCTTGGAGAAGGCTCTGCAGGCGGGCTATGCGGTGCTGGAAAAGGGCGGCACCAGTCTGGATGCGGTGGAAGCCTCCGTCCGTGTCTTGGAGGATGATCCCAACTTCAACGCCGGTGTGGGTGCCGTGCTGACCGCCGAGGGCACGGCAGAACTCGATTCCGCCATCATGGATGGCCGCACACTCGGGGCCGGTTCCGTGGCGGGTCTGCGTCATATCAAGAACCCAGTTTCCCTGGCACGGCACGTGATGGAGAAGAGCCCGCACGTCATGCTCATCGGCGAGGGTGCCGAGGCCTTTGCGAAGACCCAAGGGTTGACCTTCGTTGATAACGCCACGTTCATCACGCCAGCTCGACTCGAGGCCTGGAAGCGCGCCAAGGCCAAGGAACTACCCGGCAACCCCAAGGGCACCGTGGGCGCGGTTGCCCTGGATCAGGCGGGCAACCTGGCGGCGGCCACTTCCACGGGCGGCATGATGATGAAGAAATGGGGCCGGGTGGGCGATGCGCCGATCATCGGCATCGGCACCTACGCCGATAACGCCACCTGCGCCGTGTCCTGCACCGGCTGGGGCGAATTCTTCATCCGCACCGTGGTCGCCCATGACATCGCGGCTCAAATGGCCTATGCCGGTACGCCCCTGACCAAGGCGGCGATCCAAACCCTCGACAAGGTAAAGGCTCTTGGTGGCGATGGCGGCCTGATCGCCCTGGATGCCAAGGGCACGATCACGATGCCCTTCAACACCTCCGGCATGTTCCGCGCCTTCAAGAAAAGCGACGGCACTCAGGGTGTAAGCCTCTTTGGCAACGACTAGCGAAAGCCATCATCGCTTCGTCTGCCAAGAGGCGAAGCCCGTGCCCGAGAGGATCGCCTTGGCTTGGCCCTCTAGCTCCTTCGCAGGTTGATGGGCGTTGATCTCGTCGTGGATGGCGCGGTTCTCCTGGTTAAAGACTTTGAGGCGAGAGAGGTAGAACTCCCGCAGCTGCGAAAGCTTCTGAATCGTCTGGGCCTGATTCTTAAGAATCGAAGCATCCTCTTGCGCGTTGGTGTACCAATCCAGGGTATTGGAGGGGATCACCAGCGCCTGGAGATGGGCTGGCACTGCGCCAAAGAGATCGTTGGGGCCAGGCACGCCGCTGCCCCAGTCGAGGTAATTCTTGAATACGGATTTAAGAATGTTGTTAGAAAAAACAGTCTGTTTGTTAAGCAGCAGTTGATTGATCTTCTGGGCGTTTTCCGAGGCGATGAGATTCATGGCCTTCCACTGCTCGGTCATTTTCTGCAGCGCTTGAACACGCAGCATCACCTTGTCGCTGGGAAGGCCCAGAAACTTGATTTGGCAGGCGTAACCAGGCTTTTCCCGCTTCAGTTGATCGAGACGACTCTTGATGTTCCCTAGCGTGCCCTTCATGCTTTCCAGGCCCTGACGAGCCAGGTCCCATTTCCGGTTGAGCAGGTGCTGAGAAACGCTGTCATAGAGGGCCTGCACATTCTGAAGGCGGAAGCGCAGATCATCGTCGGGCTGGCCCGTGGCCACGATATTCGCAGAGGAGAACCAAGAGCCGGAAACGGCCTCCACCACGACCGTGAAGGCGCCCTCCGCCTCTTGTTTTTCCGTCTGTTCCACATGGTTGCCCTGACTGTGGCGATCGTAATGCCAGGTGGATGTTGCCTTAACCGAAAGTTGGTAGTTCCCAGGGTTTTTTGGCCCGGTGAGAGTCGCCGTGGCCTTGCCCGCATCGGGCTTCAGGGCATCGCCCAGCTGGCCGTACCAAACCGCCGTCTCGGATTCCAGTTTCCAAATGCCGCGAAAACCTGGACCCGTCGTGAAGCTCAAGCCCGTTTCGCCCTTGGTTTCAATAACGGTGTTTCGCCCCATGTTGGCGAATTTCTCGGGCTCCATGCACCAAGCCCGGCGCCCACCGTAAACCCTGGCCTCTAGGGTCAGCCGTTCCCCCGGCCGAAGGGTGATGCGCCCGCCTTTTTCCACCGTCCCCGCGGAGGTTTTCAGGCGCACGAAGGGCGTGGGCATGGGCTCCGCCGCACTCAACGAGAGCACCGCAAAAAGGGAGAGGACATTACCGAGAATGCGCATCGCAGGGTCTCCTTGGTTAGGGAAGATCCCCATCATGGTGGCATCCTGGCATTCGCACAATGTCCCAGGGAAAGTTGGAACCCTGGCGAAGATCAATGGCCAACCGAAAAAACAATTGGCCACAAGAAACGCAAAGAGCGCAGAAAAATAAAAATTAAGGAGAAAAGGAACAGGGATTCTATCCTTGCTTCTGTGTGCTTTGTGGCTATCTTTTTTTTGGTTCTCTCCTGAAAAACAAAAGAATCGCTTCCCATCCAGGGTGAGTTTCATTTCCATTCGAAGGCAATTCCCGCTTCCCGTGGGAAACTGGAGGGCTAGGAGTTTTCATGCCCATTGCCCTCAGTTTGGTCAAGGTGAGCAAGCGCTACGGCGCTCAGCCCATTCTTGAAGACCTATCCTTTGGCCTCATGCAGGGGGAAAAAGTAGGCCTGATCGGGCGCAACGGCACCGGTAAATCCACGCTCTTCAAGTTGCTTTCCCATGAAGAAACCCCTGATTCCGGCGAGGTGGTGATCACCCAAGGCCTGCGCCTGGCCCGTCTGGCTCAGGATCCGCACTTCGCGCCCGAAGCCACTATCCGCGAGGCCCTGGAATCCGCCTTGGCCGATCATGCAGCCCTGATTCGTCGGCATGGCGAAATCCACGAAGAGTTGCATCGGCTTCATGAAAAACCCGAGCCGGCCCTGGAAGAACGCCTCCACACCGAACTGGAATTGGTTGAGCATCACCTGGCCCACATGGGCTGGGATCTGGAACCCCGCTTGAAGGAAGCCCAAACTACCTGGGGGCTTGTCGATTTAGAAGCGAAGGTGGAATCCCTTTCCGGCG
>JAUYES010000360.1 GCA_030691225.1 Holophaga sp.
GTTCTGACCTGCTTCAGATGCTGCATCTCTCGGAGGCCCGCGTGGCCCCCTGTTTCGTTAACTTCGCCACCACTTCTCGCCGCCAAATCACGCCGCCATTTACTGCCACCAGATTTCTACGGATTCATGCCGCCGGCAACAAGAGTGCACTTGCGGACGTGAAGCGCGCCATTCCGGAAGCCCAGCTTGTTAAGGTGACCCCCGATCTGCATTACCCAGCCAACACCTGAAATTCTTGCTTCGCGGCAACTGGCGAATCATCGAGGCCATCGCTCCGGAATCAACTGCTCCGTGCCGGTTGATGCCGGTCGCGCCGTAAGAGGTTCAATGGCAGTCTTCCGAGTAGAGCAGTCACCCGATACGGCGACTCACGGACTGCAAATCGGCCATTGCGGCCATATGTTCTCGCAGCCCCATAGGTCGGTTCCCAGTCAGCAACAGGACGTTCGCTGCGGTGTTGGCGCGGAAAGGCGGCGTATAAATAAACGCCTTGCAGCAATGCACCGGGATTCAGCATCGTTACTAACGGTCGCACCGACAAGTGTGCCGCCAGATTTGACCCACGGTGGAAAGAGTGGATGAGGTGCGGCTCTCTAGTTCCATTTTGGTTGATGGCTGCGCTGAGAGAACTCCATCAGAACTTGTCCAATAAAATTGAAGACCCGGTGTTTTCTTCTCCGTTGCCAGAGACGAGCTGCACGGGGATGGTGATGTACCTGTCGCAATGTAGCATCACCTCGTGGCCAGTCACATGCGCTTCGGCCAAACCATCTTCGCGATAGCCGAGAGAAGTAAGGTGGTCTTCAATTTCGCTCGGACTGGCACCTTCCAGTTTCTTTGCCGCGAAAAGCAGGTCCACGGCATTCGGCGACCAACAGTAGCGGTAGTCCGAGAGTGGCAGGATACGCATTACGTGTGCAGGTGTTGCCGCATACACGTTCGCCGTAAGTTGCCTGGAAGTTAGCAGAAGCGCCTGACTTCTGTATAGAACGCCGAAGCGAGAATGAAACCACCTGTCCGCCGCGTTGTGGAACTCAATCGATGCGTCCTTAGGCCGTCGATTGCGTCTAGTTTCATGAATGGTCGGATGCTGCGGGTCGTAGCGCACCGAAACCCCGCGGAAAAATATCAGCGTCTCAAACGAGTCCATCACTTCAGCTCCCCACTACCTTTTCCTTTGACGCTTTGAGTTTGAAACTGGCGGCGTAATCCGTTCTCGACCACTCTGAAGGTCGTGAAGCAGCGAGGCCGCATCATCCAACAACTGGGTCGCCCGTGTCAGCCGTTCGTCATATACACCACTTTTGATTGACGGCGGCTCTTTGCCGGAGGGACTATCTTCGTTGGGTATGAAACGAGAGAGAACATCTATACCAGGAAGAAGCGCAACAGCGGCAATCCGTTGCTGGATAGGTTTGATAGCGTCTGTCCTCACCGGCGCCCGCATCAGAACCTCAAGCTCGTCCAAAGAGAGGTCGCATTGAGGGCGCTGCGCAAACGAGAATGGCTGTGAGATGTCCCGACCAAGCTTCGCAAAGAGCCCGTTTCCAAAGTTACGAGCGTCGAAGCTGGGCGACGTTGAGCAAAACGCTCCATACCAGACAAGCGCGCTTGGAAAGAACTCAACCAAGCGTGTCAAAACCTTGCCGTGCGCAAACGAGCCCGGCAGTATCCGATTGCAGAAATAGCCCACAGCGAGGCTATCTGTCTCGGAACCACGAGTGGCGCGCTGAATCTCCTCGACCGCCTTCATGAAGACGTTCATCCGGGCATCGAACGGCCCATCAATCTCCGACACAATGCCGCGAAGGCCCGGGTAGTGCTCTAGAATCACGTGCTGCAGTACATCACCTGCATTGGGTGCAGCCATGTGGGTTTCAAGTGCTGACCGCAACTGTTCTGCAATAACGCCTTCGTCCGGACGTGCTGACCCGTTTGACGCCGCAGCGTGAACTATGCGTACCGCTCGTACAGCAACTTGCGACACAGGCAGGCCGGTCAGACGCCGCAGACGATCCCATCGATCAGCAGCTTGGTTTGCATCAAAGCTCGGATACAGGGCGACAGTGCGAGCAAGGGTATAGCTCAGAGAACGTTTGCAGGTGGAGTAAGACGGATTCAACACTCCGTCAACACTATTAATCGCTGCAAGAGCCGTCTCCCCAAGGCATGCGCCGAGACGAGCTGTCTGACTCCGATTCAAGCCGCGACCGTCTGGGACAACATTGCTCTGGGTAGAGTCAAAGCATTTCACTACGTCTTTCCCGAGTACATACACGTGTGCTGTCAGCGGCGATTGGCTAGGGTAATACGTCGCGACAGTGGCGAAGAAGTCGTCCAAGTCGAATTCTCCCGGGATAACCACAAGGGGCAACTGGCCCGCACCAAGAGCCGAACGAAATGTCCGATGAAGGCGCGCAGGAGTTGTCAGCGTCGTTGAGAATAAGTCCGCTGAAGGTGCCTTGCTGCCTGCTTTAAGGGAAGGCCCGAGAATTTCGGAGATGGGTTCTAGACCCGTTTCAAAGTTCATTTCGTTCAAAAGAGATCCTTTAGCCGAGGCGCTGGCCGCGGTGGTTCCAGTGTTGCCAGCGCTGCATCCAGATAGCCTGGAAGGTGTCCGCTATAGTAGATGTGAGCACTGGTTTTGCCGCGAAGCAGCCCCGTATATATCAACCGCTTTTGGATTGCACCCATCCGATAGAGCGCTTCACCACCGCCGATATGAACGGCTCGAAACTCCCAACCTTTTGCTCCATGAAGCGTGTCGACCCAGAGAACCTCGTTGGCACCAGCGATAGGGTGGCGTGCAATAAATTCCTCGAACCCTGCAGCCTGCTCCCGTTTCGGAAATAACACTCCAATCCTCTCGCCGGGATAAAGATCAATCTGCGGTGCCACGTTCGCAGCGATTGTTCGCAACTGCTCATCGAACGATGTGCACGGAATAGGGGTTACGGAGGATGGACGAGCTGCTTCAGGGTAACGACATTCCTCCTGCACTTTCGGGTACGTGGCTGCATCCGAGAGTATCGCGTCGGCAACTTTGCACAGCCGGAGGCCGCTTCTATAGTGATACCGGAGCGTTATCACATTCCCTTCAACTATGCGCTCTGGTAACTCTGGCGTGTGAGTCGTTCGGTAAATGCTCTGACGAGAATCTGCAGCAAGCACTAGATTCTTGGTTAACTTGCGAAAGACGAGAAGTTCAGTATCGGTATAGTCTTGAGCTTCATCAATGAGCAGCGTGCCGCAGTAGTCTTGCGTGATACCTCGGGACTCAATCAAAGACATCAACTTGCCAGCCAGCATGTTTCGGTCCGTTTCAAAGCTTTTCGTTAACTCATAGGGAACGGAGTATTCATCTAGTATTCCTTTGAAGAAGGTCATCTGCGTCACCGCCGAAGTTGGGTCAATTCCATAGTGCTCACAACCCTCTTCAACAAACTTGCGCAAGCTAGCCGTAAAAACAACAATCTTAAAATCTGAAAGCTTTCTGTATGTTAGCCACTTCGCGCGGAGAAGAAGGATGTTGGTTTTCCCCGACCCGGCGGGCCCCCGAAGAAGGAAGCTTGCGTTCTCTGGAATTCCCTCGACTGCCTTCGCTTGGTCAGCGTCCAGGTCGTCTCCACTTACCCAAAAAGCTGCGGACATTTCCCTTGCCCCCTGTTTAATTTAGGACAGCAGTTCGTCTAGACATAATGGTTTAACGCGAGGCGGCCCAGCTCCGTAGTAACGTGGATTGGGTGCGGAACGCACCTAGAGCCACACGGCTGGTACGGTGACACAAGCTTTGCATACAGGAGATGGGCCATGACAAAGTCTAGCAAAC
>JAUYES010000364.1 GCA_030691225.1 Holophaga sp.
TAGTGGGGATTTTTTTTGTGGACCGAACGTTCCACAATTAGTGATCCGCCTCTAGAACCTAGGTTTCCGGTGCTATCTATTCAAGTCTCGAGGCCCTTTCCTTAACCGAAAGCCTTGCATAAATAGGTATCGACTGGTGAACTTGCAACAACTCGCGGAGACGCCGATGTCGAACATGCCAAACCTTTTCCAGAAGCTCCTTCCCTTGATGGTGGCCATGACAGCTTTTGCTCAGAACCCAACGCCTCCCGTTGCCAAACGCGTGGATCATGTCCAGGTTTGGCACGGCCAGAAGTTCACTGACCCCTATTTCTGGCTGCGGGAGAAGGGCACGCCCGATGTGGTTGGCTACCTTAATTCCGAAAATGCCTATACCGAGGCCATGACCAAGGATCTGAAGCCATTTTCGGAAGCGCTCTACAAGGAAATCCTTGGGCGCATCAAGCAAACGGATCTCAGCGTGCCGGTCTTAAACCGCGGCTACTACTACTATTCGAGAACCGAGGAAGGCAAACAGTACGGCATTTCCTGTCGAAAAAAAGGAAGCCTGGAATCCAAGGAGGAGATCCTTCTGGACCTCAACGAAATGGGGAAGGGGCTGAAATTCATTTCGTTAGGTGGTCGGGATCTCAGCGAAAACAATCAGCTCATGGCCTATACGATTGACACCACGGGCTTCCGTCAATACACCCTTCGGGTAAAGGATCTTCGGGATGGCCGCATCTTGGCGGACACGGCCGAGCGCGTGACTTCCATTAGCTGGGCCAATGATGACAAGACCCTCTTCTACGTGACGGAAGACGCCACCACCAAACGTTCCAATCAGGTTTGGCGCTTGGAACTAGGTGGTAAGCCGGAGTTAGTCTTTGAGGAGAAGGACGAATTATTCGGAGTGGGACTAGGAAAGACACGGGATCGAAAATTCCTGGTGATTTCATCGAGCAGCACCGATACCTGGGAAACCTCCCTTCTTTCCGCAGACCAATCCAAGGGGGCCTTTAAGGCCGTGCTTCCCCGTGAAAAGGGCCACAAATACAGCGTTGACCACCGGGAAGGCGTTTTCTTTATCCGCACCAACAGGGACGCCAAAAACTTCCGTGTCGTGACCGCTCCGGCCTTGGATCCTTCGCCGAAGAACTGGAAGGAATTTGTGTCTGCGAAAGCCGATGTCTTGGTTCAAGGCGTCGATCTGTTTAAGAACCACGCGGTGGTGATCGAGAAGCACCTGGGCCTGAATCGCTTCCGCATTCATGAATTCGCCAAAGGCGCCTGGCATGAGATTGCTTTCCCCGAGGCGGTGTATTCCGCCTTCCAAGGGGGAACGCCCGAATACGACACGAAGACCTGGCGCTTCAGCTACCAATCCATGGTCACGCCTTCAGCAGTCTACGACTACGACTTCGCTACCCGGGAACGGAAACTGCTCAAACAGCAGGAAGTCCTCGGAGGCTATAACCCCAAGGACTATGTCACCGAGCGTCTCTGGGTCACGGCCCGGGATGGTGCCAAAGTGCCCATTTCCATCGTCTACAAGAAAGGGCTGAAGCGGGATGGCAAGGCTCCGCTCTTCCTGTATGCCTATGGAAGCTATGGTTATGGCCAGCCCGCGACCTTCAGTGGTGCTCGTCTATCCCTTTTGAATCGTGGCATGACCTACGCCATCGCCCATATCCGGGGCGGGGATGAAATGGGTGAGACGTGGCACGACGACGGTATGTTGATGAAGAAGAAAAACACTTTCTACGACTTCATCGATTGTGCGGAATTTCTGATCAAGGAAAACTGGACCGCCAAGGATCGTATCGTAGCCGAAGGTGGCAGCGCGGGCGGCCTGCTCATGGGTGCCATCACCAATTACCGGCCCGATCTCTTCAAGGCCGTGCATTCCGCCGTGCCCTTTGTGGATGTAATGAACACCATGATGGACGCGACCTTGCCCCTGACTGTGGGCGAGTATCTGGAATGGGGCAACCCCAACGAAAAACCAGCCTTCGATTACATGCTGAGCTACAGCCCCTACGAAAACTTAAAGAAGGCCGCCTATCCCTCGATCCTGGTCACTACGAGCTACAACGATAGTCAGGTGATGTATTGGGAACCCGCCAAGTACGTGGCCAAGCTCCGCACC
>JAUYES010000400.1 GCA_030691225.1 Holophaga sp.
AACACGATCAGGCTGGGGACCTTGATTTCGAGCAGGGCCTCGTCCACCGCCCATTCCACCGTCAGGCGATCCGCGAATCGGACCTGCTCGATTTTCAGGTATTTTCGAGTCAGATCCAGCTCGGTTCGCAGGCTCAAGGTCTTCCCGGAGGCTTGTTCGAGCAGGGCTCGGAGTAGCGTGGATAGGCGCACCAGAAGAACATCGGCGGTCACCGGGTCGCGGTGCAGAAGTGTCGAAATGGCCTGCAGGGCATTGAATAGGAAATGCGGATGGAGTTGCCGCTGAAGCAGGGCCAGACGGGCTTCGGCTAGTTGTCCGTTCAGCAATTCTGCCTGGGTCTCCTGCTCTTTTCTGCCCTGGGCCTGCCGCATGGCCTCGGCCCCAAGGAGGATCACCAGTTACATGAAAGGAACGTCGATGAAGACGGCCATCAATCGCCAGGGCGTTGGCTTCAAGACCATAAAGTGGGACAGGGCCCAGCCATCGACAAACCGATCCAGAGCGTGGAGAGGGTCATGTAGAGCAGCCAGAAGGGGATGTACACCGCAATCATGCCGAGAAGGTGGGCGCCCAGAACGCGCGGCAGACCCAGTTGGTCCACGCGTGCGCGTCTGCTTACGGCCAGAACGATGGGGGCCACAAAGGCCCAGGGCAGGACGCTCGTGAGTTGGCTCCGGATGATCGCCAGCCAGGGTTGATGCATCATCCTTGCTTGAATGATCCACATGATGCCCAGCCCTCCGAAGAGAAGGAGCCGGAAACCAAGCCGATCCCAGGACAGCAGGAAATCAGTTCGGTGTTTTTGGAGAGGGCGATTGGGAAGTGTTGCTTGGAGCGTCATCGAGCATCGATTCAATAATGTTCATCATCATCCAGGGCAGCGGCGCATGCGAACAGGGGAACTTGTTCACGCCCCTAAGAATGCGGTGTCGATGGCTTGGACGTGGCCTTGATGTTTCTAAACTCGAAAAAGGCGGGGTGAAGGTGACCTTTCCCGGTTCGGGTTGGCGATATCAAGCCCAAAAACGCCGGTGGTTCCGCAAGGTCTCCTAACGCTGTTTCTCCGCCAGCCACGCCAGGGCTTCCATGGGCGTCATGCGGTTGAGATCCAGGGCCTTGAGTTCGTCGCGCAGCGGATCCACTTCAGCCTCGAAAAGGGGCAGCATGGGCTGGTGGCTTTCGGAGCTGCGTTTAGGTTTCTTGGCGGGTTCGATGGGGGCTTCCTTGGCTTCGGCCAAAATGCGTTGGGCACGGGCGATGACCTGCTTGGGCAGGCCCGCCAGCTTCGCGACCTGAATACCGTAGCTACGGTCGGCGGGGCCTTCGGCGATGCGGTGAAGAAACAGGAGCTGGTCTTCCCATTCCTGAACTTCCACATGAAGGTTCTGGAACCGGGGATCGCTGGCCAAGGTGGTGAGTTCAAAATAATGCGTGGCGAACAGGGTGCGCGGGGCGCCGCCCTTGAGATCGCGCAGATGCAAGGCAATGGCTTCGGCCAGGGCTAGGCCATCCCGCGTGCTGGTACCCCTGCCGATTTCATCCAGGATCACGAGGCTGGCCGGTGTCACCTGATTCAGAATGCGGGCGGTTTCGGTCATCTCCACCATGAAGGTGGATTGCCCCTTGGCCAGGAAATCACTGGCGCCAATGCGCGTAAAAATGCGGTCCACCAGCGAAAAACGCATGAGATCCGCAGGCACAAAACACCCGGTCTGGGCCATCACCACGAGGAGCGCCGCGGTGCGCAGAAAGGTTGATTTGCCGCCCATGTTCGGACCCGTGACCACCGCCATGGGGCAGCCGTTTTTCAGCACCAGATCGTTGGGGATGCATTCGCGACCCATGCGCGCTTCCAACATGGGGTGGCGCCCCCCGGCCAGCATGAATTCGCGGTCCTCGCTGATTTCGGGACGCAACCAGCCGCTGTGGCGGGCACGTTCGGCAAAGGCGCAGAGCACATCCAGCCGCGCCACCGCCTGGGAAAGGGCGTTGAGGTCCGCGCGGGTCTCCAGCACGAGTGCGAGCAGGCGCTTGAATTGGATTTCTTCGAGTTTGAGCAGATCGCCTTCGGCGGAGAGCAGGCGCTGCTCGAAGGCCATGAGTTTTTCGGTGGTGAAGCGCTCGGCATTGGCCAGGGTCTGCTTGCGGATGAAGTGCGCGGGGGCCGCGGCCAGGTTCGATTTGGTGATCTCGAAGTAATAGCCAAAGACCCGGTTGTATTTGATTTTCAAACTGCCAATGCCGGAGGCTTGGCGTTCCTCTTCTTCCAGTTCGAGCATCACCTGCTTGGCGTCGCGGGCCAGATGACGCACGGCGTCGAGCTCGGGATCGACGCCATCCAGGATGACGTTGCCTTTCTCCAGATCCAGCGGCGGTGCTTCGGTGAGGCAGCGTTTCAGTTCTTCCATCAACGCGCTACAGAGGGGTGTGCCCTCGGGCCAGAGTTCCAGTTCCTTAGCATCCTCCAACCAGCCGCCGTTATCGATGAGCATGGGTAGGCGTTGCAGGTGACCCAGGCCATCGCGCAACTGGCCGAGTTCGGGCGGATTCGCCAAACCCAGGGCCACGCGACCGAGCAAGCGATCCAGATCCGGAATTTGGGCTAGGAGTTTCTGCAGGGGATCGCGTCGACGATCTTCCGTGAGCCACTGCACCTGGGTCCACCGGCGTTCGAGCCGTTCCCGTTCACGCAGGGGCTGATCCAACCAGGCCTTGAGCATGCGGCTGCCCATGCGGGTGCGGCTCTGGTCCAGCAGCACGAGAAGGCTACCGACCTTGGAGCCGTCCATGGTGTTGCCAAAGATCTCCAGGTGCCGCGCGCTGGTGGCATCGAGCAAGGGCCCCGTGGCGCCTAGCTCCAGGGCCACGCCTTGTATGTGGGCCGGGCGGCCTTTTTGCGTGGTTTCCACCTGATCGAGCAGGGCGCCCAGGGCGCCGATGGCGGCGGGGAAGGGATCGAGTCCCACGCCCTCCAGATGCGACCAGCCGAAAAAGGCCAGCACTTGCTGCCGCGCTCGGGTGCTTTCAAAACGCCAGGCGGGAAGACGCGTGCGTGCGGCCTCGACTTGGAAGCCATCCGCAGACCCTTCGGCCAGGATCAATTCCTGGGGCGCCAGCCGCTCCAGGGTGGAGGCCAGCAGAGGCGTTCCTTCGCCGGGAATGACCCGCAATTGGCCCGAAGCCAGCTGCAGCAATGCGATGCCCCAGTGTTCACCCACGCGATGGACCGAGGCCAGCCAGCGGGCATCGTCATCCAGCCAAGTGCCCGGCGTGATGATGCGCTTGAGGGCGCGGGGCAAAAGGCCCTTCACTTCCTCGGGTTTGGCGGTGGGTTCCGCGATGGCCGCCGAATACCCCGCCGCCAGGAGTTTGGGCAGGTAGCTTTCCAGGGCAAAGTGCGGCACGCCACACATGGGAATTTCGTTTTCCGTACCTTTTCCCCGCAGGGTAAGGGCAATTTCCAACACGGGTGCGGCTTTAACGGCGTCTTCACCCAGCAATTCGTAAAAGTCGCCCATGCGGGTGAGCAGGATCGCCTCCCCCGCCTCGCGCTTGAGGCCGGCGATTTGATCCATCATGGGCGTGCTCATTCGATCTTTTCCTTCAGTAGAGCCTTTCAGTATTCCTTATCCAAGGTCGATTCCGAGGAGCCTTCCTGGTACCCTTAAAAATTCACCTTTGCTGGAGATCCCATGCGCATGCCCCTCATCGTTCCTGCCGCCTTTACCTTTCTTTTGGCCGCGCAGCCCACCCCCCAGAACCTGGTACAGGTCTTCAACGCTGAGCTTAAGGGTATCAACCAGCTCATGGCCGAGCTTAAGTTCGAGGAGGCTGTGGCTAAGTCTCAGAGCCTCATTCCTTCTCCGGCTCCCGTTTTCGATGGCAAGGATGGCGCAACGATCGCTGCCAGTCTCGATAACGGGCGCGGCATGTTGGCCCTATTGAAGCTGAATGCCAATACTGTGTCGGCCACGGGTCAGTGGGAGAAGGCTGCCGAGGTTAATCAGAAGCGGTTGGCTTTTGCCAAGGCTCTGCAAGCCGATTTGGACAAGACCATGACGACATTGGAAGGCCCTTGGATCAAAGCGGTGGAAGAAGGTAAGGCCTATATCGCCCAGAACGGCCCCAAGTTGGTGGAACTGGAAAAGTCTGTGGCCAAGCTCCAGCAGGACATCAAGGATCACAACGAGAAGAAGGTTGTGCTGGACAAGAAGCAACTGGAAGAAATCCAGAAGGTTCGCATTCCCGTGGCCCAGCGCGACGACCAGGAAATTGCTGAAATTAAGGCCAAGACCGCTAGCTATCAGGATGCCATCAAGCGCTACCCCGCCTTCCAGGGCATGGTTGCTGAAAACCGCAAAGAAGTAGCCGCTATGGTGAAGGAATCTGAAGAAGCTCTGGAAAAAGCCAAGGCTTCCATCGCTTCCCAGGCCGACGAAATCGCCAAGTTCAACACCACTCAGCTCGAAAAGAACAAGAAGAACAAGAAGTTCAAGATCGATGGCAACAAGAATTGGGTCGAAGCCGTCATGAATGACAAAACCAACATCACCAAGCTCGATTCCCCCCGCACCCAGGCCCTGCTGCTGAACCGCATCCTGGTGTTGGACCCCACGAACAAGCTGGCGAGCTCTGCTCTGGGAAACCTCAAGGCCGGTCGCGAACCTTTCTTCGTTGAGAAGAAGGGCAAAAAGGGCGGCAAGAAATAGTTTTTCTTTCTTCTGCTAAAAATTGGCCGTTCCTTGGAACGGCCTTTTTGTTTGACCCCTTACTGTTTTCTGGGGGATGGATTCCCCGAGAGGTTATTGCCTCGCGATTTTTCAATCAGAACGTTTCCATATCTTCGGCAGCAGATAGATCCCCGAAGCGGCGCGACCGGCCACCAGGG
>JAUYES010000129.1 GCA_030691225.1 Holophaga sp.
AAGAAGCCGGTCGCCAAGAAAGTCGTTGCCAAGAAAGTCGTTGCCAAGAAAGTCGTTGCCAAGAAGCCGGTCGCCAAGAAAGTCGTTGCCAAGAAAGTCGTTGCCAAGAAGCCGGTCGCCAAGAAGGTCGTCGCCAAGAAGCCGGTCGCCAAGAAAGTCGTAAAGAAGGCCGTTAAGAAGTAACTGCACCAATCTGTTTTTGGTCATCCACCCCTTGAGGGTGTTCTGGAAGTCTCGCCATGAAGTTGATTGAACGCGTCTCTGCTCTTGAAGTTCTCGATAGCCGTGGAAATCCGACAGTGCTCGCTCGGGTGTACCTGAACGACGGTACGTTCGGACAAGCCATGGTTCCCTCTGGTGCTAGCACCGGCAGTCGGGAGGCTCTCGAAAAGCGAGATGGCGACAAGAAGCGCTACCTTGGAAAAGGTGTGCTCGACGCAGTTCATGCCATCAATACAGACATCCAGGACGCCCTCCAGGGGATGGACCCTTTCCAGCAGGCGGAGCTCGACGAGCTTCTGATCAACCTCGATGGGACAGAGAACAAAGCAAATTTAGGCGCTAACGCCACCCTCGGCGTTTCCATGGCGTTGGCCGATGCTGCGGCCAAGGGCTGCGGTCAGCCGCTCTACCGCTATTTGGGCGGTGCTTCGGCGCGTTTGCTGCCGGTTCCAATGATGAACATTCTCAATGGTGGTGCCCACGCTGATAACAACGTGGATATCCAGGAGTTCATGATTTTACCCGTTGGCGCTCCCAGCTTTGCGGAGTGCATCCGATGGGGCGCAGAGGTCTATCACGCCCTGAAGGGGGTGTTAAAGGCCAAGAAACTATCGACCGGCGTTGGTGATGAAGGCGGCTTCGCCCCCAACCTCGGCTCGAACGAAGAAGCCCTGGTGCTCATCGTCGAGGCTATTAAGAAAGCCGGATTCAAACCCGGGAAAGACTTCTATCTTGGGCTGGACTGCGCTTCCAGCGAGTTCTTCAAGGATGGAAAATACGAGATCGACGGTTCCAAGCGTTCTGGCAAAGACCTCATCGAGTATTACGCTGGGCTCACCGAACGGCATCCCATCATCACCATCGAAGATGGCTGTGACGAGAGCGATTGGAAGAATTGGAAGTCACTCACCGAGAAGCTTGGTTCTAAGATTCAGCTGGTCGGCGACGATCTGTTTGTGACGAACCCCGAAATTCTTCACAAGGGCATCGTGGAAGGCGTGGCCAATGCCATCCTGATCAAAGTGAACCAAATTGGCACTGTCACTGAGACGCTGCGTGCTGTAGATATGGCTCACAAGGCTGGCTACCGAACGATCATCAGCCATCGAAGCGGTGAGACCGAAGACACTTTCATCGCCGATCTAGCCGTTGCTACGGGTTCGGGGCAGTTGAAGACGGGTGCACCCTGTCGATCTGATCGGGTGGCCAAGTACAACCGTTTGCTCCAGATCGAATGGGAACTTGGTGCCGCAGCTCGCTACGCCGGGCGCGAGGCCTTTGGTTCTGTTCTTCGCTAAGGCAAATTCTAATGCTGTATTTCCGTGAGCTGAGATCGTGAACGCCGCATGGCTGCTCCGATCGCGCACGCTCTGGGGCGCCCTGGGTTTGTCGGCAATCGCCTCGACTGGAATCCTTTTGCTAACCCCTGACGGGCTGCCTGCTCACCGCAAGCGACAGGCAGAAGTTCGCGCTTACAAGGAAGACCTCCTTCAGAAGGCAAAACGAAACCGCGAATTGGCCGAAGAAGTCCGTCGACTTTCGGCTAATGACCCTGAACTCTTCGAAGCTCTTGCGCGACGCCAGGGCTTTGCTCGGCCGGGCGAGACGGTCTACAGCTTTCGCGAACGTCGCTGAATTCGATGACCGAAATAGTTATCGCCGCCGCTTCGGGGAATACCTTCGGCTATCTCTGGGAGGATGAAGTCCCCGAATCCTTCAAGGGTTCCAGGTGGGCCAGGGCGCTTTGTCCGCGCGATATCGGGTTTGGTCTCGATGGGCTGTTTCTTCTTAAAAAACCCATGCACGGAGCACCGTGGTGTATGGACCATTGGGAGCCCGATGGAACGCATACGTTCTGCTCGAACGGCACTCGCGCTGCGGCTTGCCTGATGACCGAAACACCTGGTGAATTCGAAGCCTGTGTTAGTGGGGAATCGGTTCACCTAAGAGTGAATTCCAAAAGTGTCGGTTTGAGATTACCCGAAGGCATAGGGTATGGACTCAGGTCATCACCCATATCGCTGGAGATTCCACATGCCTTGGGATGGACAGGGACGCCTCATCTTGTCTTGGAAGTACCCGATGTGCAGAGCGTTGATTTAGCGACTTTTGCGCCACCGCTACGATTTCATCCTGCGCTTGAACAAGGCGCGAATATCAGCATCATCGAAGTGATCGAGCCTGGGCGCGCCCGCATCCGGAGCTGGGAACGCGGCGTGGAGGGCGAAACGCTCTGCTGTGGCCAAGGCTGTGCCGTGGCGGGGGCATGGCTTTCACAGCGGAGTGGTTTAAAACAGTGGCAATTCCGTCCCGCTGGGCGTGATCCTGTGGCTATTTCAGTTGGGTCCATGGAGAACGGATTCTGGTCAGATCTTTGGATCGACGGGCCCGTGCATCGTTTGGGAACGCTAGTGCCTGAACCGTCTCTCTTGCGGTGATGCTGTCCCGATTTGGATGTGGAACCTGCTAGACTCGAAATGTTCCACATTTGAGGACGACCGGTGAACGCAAGCCTTTCCAGCCTTTCAGCTGTGATTTCGGGGACCTAGCATGGCCGCGCGAATTGTCGTACTCGCCAATCAAAAAGGAGGCGTTGGGAAGACAACGACGGCTATCAATTTGGCTGCCTCCCTCGCCATGATGGAAAAGATGGTGCTGTTGGTGGATTTTGATCCGCAGGGACATAGCACTACAGGGCTTGGTTTTTCAAAGCCGGACGAACGGGCTGGGGCCTATGCGCTGATGAAGGGTGCACCCGCGAAGGCCCTGATCTTGAGCACCGAAGTGCCCATGCTCCAAGTCATCCCAGCGGGAAAAGACCTCGCCCAACTGGAGTTCGAACTGTTTGAACTCCCCGAACTACAGGTACTTCACCGGGCCCTCGAATCGGTTCGCGATGACTACGATTTCATTCTCATCGATCCGCCGCCCTCGTTAGGTATGATCACGCTCAATGCGCTCACGGCCGCCGACGAAGTGATCGTGCCGATGCCTTGCGAGTTCTTTGCACTCGATGGTCTAGCCGAACTCATCGAGACCATCCGACGCGTGCAGGCCGGACCAAATCCGCGCCTTCAAATTGGCGGCATTCTGCTGACCATGGCGGAAGAGCGCACGAATCTTGGTGCGGCAGTGGCGCAAGAGGTGCGTGAAGCCTTTCCCGGCAAAGTCTTTCAGACTTTCATTCCGCGAAATATTCGATTAGCCGAAGCGCCCAGCCATGGCAAACCGGTAGCGTTTTACGATCTGAAATCCAAGGGTGCCCAGTCCTACCTGAACCTAGCTCGCGAGTGGCTGGGCAATCAGGCGGTCGCCCTTCAGGAGGAATCATGAACCCAAAACGTCCTGCTCTGGGCCGTGGGCTCACGTCGCTCATGAATCAACTCGCACCCGAAGATGCCAACTCTCGCGAGATTCCTGTAGGCAGCCTGGTCGCCAATCGCTATCAACCGCGCACACACTTCGATGAACAAGCGTTGGAGGATCTTTCCGCCAGCTTGAAGCTGCATGGCATGGTGCAACCCATCGTGGCGCGCAAGGTGGGTGAAAAATTCGAAATCATTGCGGGTGAACGACGCTGGCGGGCAGCCAAGCGAGCCGGGCTGGCCATGGTGCCGGTGGTGCTTAAAGAGGTTCCCGAGGACCGCTTGCTTGAATTTGCCCTGGTCGAAAACATTCAGCGCCAGGAACTGAATGCCATCGAAGAGGCCAAGGCCTATTGGCAGCTTGGCGAACATCTTCGGCTGACCCAGGAACAAGTGGCGGATCGCGTGGGCAAGAGTCGCCCTCAGGTCGCCAATACTTTGCGTCTTCTGCGCCTTCCGACTCCCATTCAGGATCTAGTCGCGCAGGGTTCCATTTCCACGGGGCATGCCAAGGTGTTGCTGGGCGTTGAAGAAGTGCGGGTGCAGGAGCAGCTCTCTCTAGAGATCGTTCAAAAGCAGCTTTCAGTGCGCGCCTTGGAGGCTAAGGTCCACCAGCTTGCCCATCAGCGTAAGGCCCGCGCCAAGCGCCATAACCCAAGTGTCTTTCTGAAGGCTGCGGCCGAAGAATTGACCCAGGCCTGGGGAACGCGCGTGGAAATTAAGCCCAAGGGTAAAGGCGGTTCGTTGCTCCTTCATTTTGGAAGCGAGGAAGAACTTGAACGCCTT
>JAUYES010000403.1 GCA_030691225.1 Holophaga sp.
GGGAATACCGGACGGCTCAAGGGTGCCGCCATGGGGAGCACTGAGAATCACAGGCAAGGTGCCGGTTTCCACAATCAGATACTGGGCTGGATCCAGAGCTGGAATTGCGGTGGTGCTGGGCAGAATCTCAGATCCTCCTCCGCAGCCAAACAGTAACAGCAGAGGGAGGCAACGAAGCAGGGCCATGTTCATGGTGGGCAACTCTGGAGTATCGGCATCCGTCTATTTTGCACGGGGAAGGTCCTTGAGAGCGGTCATGGCCTGGTTGGCCAACAGACCTTGGAAACCCGCTAATTCCGCCGGGGTTCGAGCCTGCTTCAGGAAGGTTCGAGTGCGCTCAAAAACATCTGCTTCGGCCTTCAGCAAGATGGGAAGAAACCCCGTTCCAGCGCGGTTATCCAAGCGAGCAGCGTTCATGTATTCCTGTTTTTCCGGCTGCCCAAACGTGGGCCGAATCACGCTCTTCAGGCGCATCGATTCGGTCCAAAGCGGTGCCTCCTTGCCATCCCAAAAGGGCGCAGGACTGGAACTCGCATCCACAAACAACGGCAGCGCCATGGACACCAGCGGTTCCCCCGGCAACACCCACATCACCGCGTGGGATTTTGGATCCTTGGGATCTTTCCCCACCAGCACGATGGCACAGGCCGTATCCCAGCGATTAATGGTGTGTTTGCTGTGAAGCCAGTGTTCCTTCCCGGAATCAAAGCGCGTGAAGGCAGGCCAAGTGGGTGTCCCGAGCAGGCTGTGACCGGTATCCCTGGCAAAATCCCGGAAGATTTCCTGCGGGCCGAAGGGGCCCGGATTTCGCTGCTTGGCCAATTCTTCGGCGCGCTCCATGCGGAGACGACCGCCCCCTTCACCCTTCTTGCCGGTACGGGAGTAGTTGGTCACGAAGAGAAATTTTTCCGGCGCAGCCTCCGCATCGAATCGCTCAAAGCCGTGATTGTGGACTTCGTAAATAAAGGCTTTGCCCTGGGCGTCGATTACCCCGAAATTAGTGGAAACACCCAAGCTTGGGCCCAGATTGGCTTTCAAGAAAAGCTCAAAGGCCTCAACGCTCCCGCAACTTCGTAGGGCTTGAGCCATCAGATAGCCTTCCTGCTCCGTGGCTTCGCCCTTGGGCTGGGGCAGATTGTAGGAAGCCGTATTCATGATGGCGAAGCCCACTGAATTGATCCCAGCCCAACAAATCCGCCCACTGGGATCGTCCTTGTCGACCACCCCTAGATAGCTGAACGGTTGTTCCTTCACGAACACGACTCGATTCGATAATTCCGCCGTATCGCGGTTTTTCCAGAGCATCGCCCGCCCCTCGGCTCCTGCCGCGGGACTAAAGACTGCTGCGGTGCACTGGTCCGCCCGCTGGGCGCAAAGCGGCGTGAGCACCGCCAGGAGTGAGAGTAGACAACCACGCATGAACATCAAAACAACTCCTTCAGAAAGTAAGTCGGAAGCCCACCCGCAAACGACGGGAGGTTTCCAACAGGCTGGGCTTCCGATATTCCGAATAAAGCGTGGTATCCACGGTGTTGACCAACCGCGTCCGATTGAGGCGGGTATTCAAATCCAGCGTGGCGCAATCGTTAAGGAGATTAATCACTTCCACGTAGACCTCGCCGCTCAGCTGCTTGGAAACGAACAATGGCTGGGCGATTCTCAGGTTCAAGAGCTTCTGGGCCGCAAAGATTTCGGCGCCGCGCGGAGCGGCATTGAGCGAACCCGCCCAATACATCCAGGCTCCCGATTGCCGAGTATCGTTCACGCTGAGGGTAGGAGTCCAATGTTCCCCGCTAAGGTAGGTGAAGGTGCCGGAAAGGCGGGTGCCGATGCGGGGCAGTTCCACGGTGCCTCGCATCTTGAGTTCGTGGTCCGAGAACCCACTGAGCAAACCATCGGCATTGATCTGGTTATTGGCATTCTCGAAGGTGCTGGCACCACCCCTGAGGCTCGCCACATTGCCGGTGCTGCGGGCTCGGGTATAACTGCCACTCAAGCTCCAGCGGTTCTTGAATTTTCGCTCGGCGCCTACGGTCACAGCCCAGTACGCCCTTTTGGCGCGGGAATCGTTGGTCACGTAGTAGTCTTCCGAACCCGCGTTGGTGATATCAAAAAACGGCAGGAAGGTCTGAGTCATTGGGTTGTAGATCTGGTACCCCGCCGCGGTAGTTTCATTCCGATCAATTCGAACCAACATATCGTTCCACTTCCGGTACACGCCGGAGAGGCTGAGGGTCCAGGCCTCGGTCCACCGCAACTCGTACGCGAGTGTGGATTCCTGGGCGTACGGTTGGTTTGCCTTGGGATCGAGATTCGTGAAGCTCGTGCGCGCATCCCGAAAATCGAGACCCACGACCATGGGCGGATTGCGCAGATCCGTGAAGACGGCATCATCCCAATACCACCGCTGAACGGGGGCTACGGCGCCGGGAATTGATCGGCTAATGTAGCCCGTTTCGACACCATCGAAGTAGCGACCCCAATGAAATTTCAGGAGGTGTTTCTGGTCCGCTGAAAGGCTGAGGGTGCCACCGAACCGAGGGGCAAGGGTCCTGGTATTCCACAGGTTGGTGCCGCCATAGGGCGCGAGTTGGTTCTGCTCGAAGCGCAGCCCTGGGCGCAGCGTCAGGCGGTCGCTAACCGTCCACGTATCCTGAGCAAACACCACCAGCCGGTTGGAACGAATCCGGACATTTTCGACGCCAATGGTGTAAGCCCCATAGGGCCGGTAGGTCTGCACGCCATTGACGAGATCATCGGTGTCCGCCGTCAGCACGTAACCACCCGGATTCCAGGCCTCGGACTCGGAATAACCCTGTTCGCGTTCGAACCCAAACCGGAAAGCATGACTATCGGTGGCGGAAAAAACACCCGTGCGGAAATGATCAAGGGTCACGGCGAGACTCGCCCGCCCTCGCCGGTTTCGTTCGGCAATATCCAGATTATTGAAGAACTTGTTACCGTCGATATCCAGGCAATTGGTTTCGCCGTGCTCTGGAAGAATATCGTAGGACCCTTGGTAGCCATTGGCCTTGGCGGTAAGCACAGTCGTGCTGTTCAGGGTCTGAGTCCACGTCAAATTGTAATAGCGGCTCGGGCTGGTCTGTCGTCCCCCGGCGGCAGCCTCGTACTGGCCCCAGGATTGATTCACGTACTTGTGGTCGATAGCACGCGTGTCGTATTCGAATAATCCCTCAAGGGTCGCCGTTGGAACCACTTGCCACGTGAGCTTGGCCAGGAATCGCGAACTGTTGATGGTGCGGCTAGGTAGCGGTCCCGTGGGCAGGGATCCCACATAGGATGCCCCGTTTTTCTCTCGCTGGGCCGAGACGAAATACCACAGACGATCCTGGACGATGGCACCACCCAGGCTCGCGGAAAGATCGTAGTTTTCCGCTTCGGGCACGCTGGTCTCAGCCGGTGCCCAAGGCCAATCCCGATTGCTGGACCGAGCCTGCCACTTGGTTGCGTCGTAATAGCTACTCACCGTTCCCGAAAAGGCATTGCCGCCCCGTTTGACAACGGTATTGATGAAGCCACCCGAGAAGCCTCCAAACTCAGCCCCAGCGCCGAGTCCACCCACCTGCACCTCATCGAACCAATCCATATTCGTATAAATCCACTGCGTGCCCCCCGAGGTATCGCCCACATTGATGCCATCCATGAGGTAGGCGTTGGAACCACTGCCCGCGCCGCCCCAGGCCATGCCGCGATTGATCCCGGGGGTCATGCTTAGGAGATCCGAAAGCGAGCGACCCGCCGTGGGTAGCTGCTGAAGCGTTTCGGAAGTGAAGTTCTGAGTCGTCGTCGAAGCAGCCTCCTGAACGCTGACGGCCGTGACTTCTACCGTGGAACCCGCCGTGGCCTGGGAACGCAGCACGAAGTGCACCGTGGCGCTACGCCCCAGCACCACGGATTCCCGACTGGTCACCCGCACGAAACCCGGGGCCTCGACGGTCACACGGTAAGCACCGGGCGGCAGGGCGGGAAACCGGTAGGCGCCGGTCGTTTCTGTTTGCAGGGATCGCTCCCGACCAATCAGGGCGTCGGACTGAATGCGCACGATGGCCCCGGTGATCGCCACACCACCCCCGTCCTTCACCACGCCCCCAAGGGCACCCGTGGTGTTGCTCTGGGCAACCAAGAGGGAAGGAAGGCCAAGAAGGAGGGCTAGGGCGCAACGCATGGGGACTCCAAAGGAAAGAGGCGTGACCCCGATGCTGATGTTCGAATTGTTCGCTTTCAACAGGAAATAGCGTAAATTATTTTCGGTGCCCTACCGGAGCTGCCCATGACCTCCCCAAGTTCCATCCTTGCCAGCCTCCGGCACAAAAGCTTTAGCTCGCCAGGACACCATCGCCTCGCCGAGGTGATTCTGGCCCGCCTGGAGGATGTGCCCACCTGGGGCATTCGCCAATTCGCCGACGAAGCCGGAATCAGCACCGCCGCCGTGGTGCGGTTCGCCCAGGGGCTGGGGTTCACCACCTTTTCGGAATTTCGCACCGCCATCCTGCGAGAAACCCGTGTGCGCGATTTGGGCGAAGATCGTTTACTGCGCGCCCCTCAGGAAGCCTCAGCCATCATGATGGAAGTGGCCAAGCTGGATTTCCGCAACATCGAACACGCCATCCAGGTGCTGGACGATGGCCTCGTGAAGGCCCTGGTATCAAGCCTTCAGGGGGCCAACCACCGCGTGCTGGTGGGGCACGGTATTTCCTGGATCATGGCTCACCACCTAGCGTACATCCTGAATCATTGCGGTCTGCTCACCGTGGTGGGGAGTCCTGCAGAATTCGGCCGCCTCGCCGTGAACCTGACACCCCGAGATCTCCTGGTGGCCTTCAGTTTCCCGCCCTACTCCCGCGAGACTCTGCAAGCGGTCCAATTCGCCCGAGACCGAAAAATTCCAGTGATCGCCTTCAGCGATGGCCCTCGCTCCCCCCTCGCCCAGGCTGCCGATCTCGCCGTTACGGTCCCCGGCGAAAACCTGTTCTATTCCCACTCGCTAGCCGCCTTTTCGGCCATCGCCCACACCTTGGGCACGACCATCGCCCACCAAGATCCCGAAGCCGCCCTGCATCGCCTTCACGAAGCCGAGCGGATCAACGAGGGATTATTCGTATAGAGGCGCTATTTCACAACGATGCTGACTAGGGTTCCATTCGGCGGTACCACGACCTTGATGATTTCTTTCCCAGCCAGGAAGGGCTGGGCATCAGGGCAGGCCAAGGCGGCCTCTCGACGTGCGTCATGGGTGGTCTCGGCGGGAAGGGTGACACGACCGCGCACCTTGCCATTCACTTGCACTACCACGACCACGGCCTCATCCACACACAAAGCGGGATCAAACGTGGGCCAGGGTACAGCCTGCACCGACGGCGCATGGCCAAGGGTTTCCCAAAGTTCTTCCGCCAAATGCGGTGCGAAGGGGTGCAGCAAACGCACCAAGGTTTCCACCGCCACGCGCGGAAGGGGATCCGTTTTCACCAGTTCGTTGAGGTAGATCATCATCGTGGAAATGGCAGTGTTGAGTCGCAGGGCTTCGATATCATCACCTACCTTGCGGATGGTCTTGTGCATGAGGCGCAGCAAATCACCTTCGGGGGCGATCTCAGCCAAAGGCTTCTGCCCCAGATTCCAGGTGCGTTCCAGGAAGCGACTCACACCCTGAATTCCGTGGGTGCTCCAAGGCTTGGTGGCTTCCAGTGGCCCCAGGAACATCTCGTAGAGTCGCAGCGCATCGGCGCCATGGGCCTGGATAACTTCATCGGGATTGACGACATTACCTCGAGACTTCGACATCTTGAAAGCCCGCGCATCCACCACGATCTTGGGGTCGGCCTTCAACACCACGTTGCCGCCCTTTTTCTCAGTGGCGTCTTCGTCGATGCGCACCGCCTCCACGGCTTCGTTGGTGCCCTTGCGGCGGTAGCCGCCTTCGGGATCGCTCTCTACAAATTCTCTGGAAATGAAATCGCCCGAAAACCTGTAGCCGGTGTACTCCACCTCGCCCAGGATCATGCCTTGATGCACGAGCTTGGCGAAGGGTTCGGGCACATTCAGGTGCCCGGCATCCAGCAGGACCTTATGCCAGAACCTGGCGTAGAGCAAATGCAGTACGGCGTGTTCAGCACCACCCACATAGAGATCCACGGGCAGCCACTGTTTCGCGGCTTCTTGGCTCCAGGCAGCGCTCGGATTTTTGGGGTCCATGAAACGCAGGTAGTACCAGCAGGAGCCCGCCCATTGGGGCATGGTGTTGGTTTCTCGCGCGAACCAGCGGCCATCCTTCTGGAAGAAGCGCCAGTCCGTCGCTCGGGCCAAAGTGCCAGCAGGATCTTGGCCAGGATTGAAATCTTCCAGTTCGGGCAAGCGCAGGGGCAGTTCCGATTCATCCACCGCCAAGGGCTGGTCGTAGCGAATGGTGTAGGGCGCGCCACTGCGAGGATCGCCTTCGCATTCGAGCGGGAAGTAGATGGGAATGGGCTCGCCCCAGTAGCGCTGACGGCTGAAGACCCAATCGCGCAGGCGGAATTCCACGCGCAATTTTCCCTGCCCCGATTTCTCCAGATCTTCCGTGACCTTCTTCTTGAAATCGTCGGTGGACAGGCCATCGTAGGCGCCGGAATTCACCGCCAAGCCTTCTTCTGTCATGGCTTCGGCCATCTCGCCCGTAAGCAATTGGCCATCAACGCTCACGACCTGGATGACGGGAATATCAAACTTGCGGGCGAACTCGAAATCGCGCTGATCGTGCCCAGGCACGGCCATGATGGCGCCGGTGCCATAGCCCATCATCACGTAATCGGCGATCCACACGGGCACGGGCTGGCCAGTTAGCGGGTTCGTCACGAAGCCGCCCGTAAACACGCCGGTTTTCTCTTTGGCGGATTTGCGATCCAGATCCGAACGATTGAGCGCCTGCTTCGCGTAGGCCTCCACCGCGCCCTTCTGCGCAGGCGTGGTGAGCCGCTCCACAAAGGGATGTTCGGGTGCAATGACCATGAACGTTACGCCGTAGAGCGTGTCGGGTCGGGTGGTGAAGATCTCCAATTCGCCGTTGCCATCCACCAGGGGGAACTTCACTTCCGCGCCTTCGCTGCGGCCGATCCATTCTTCCTGCATGGTCTTGGTGCTATCGGGCCAATCCGCCAGCTTCAGGTCGTCCACCAGCCGATCGGCGTAGGCCGTGATCCGCAACATCCATTGGCGCAAGGGCAGGCGCACCACAGGGTGATCGCCTCGCTCGGACTTACCATCGATGACTTCCTCGTTGGCCAGCACGGTGCCCAGGGCCGGGCACCAGTTCACGGGCTTTTCCGACTGGTAGGCCAGCCCGCGCTTGAAGAGTTGGAGGAAGATCCACTGGGTCCACTTCACGTAATCGGGGTCGGTGGTATCCACCTCGCGATCCCAATCGTAAGAAAGGCCCAGG
Source organism: Holophaga sp. (assembly GCA_030691225.1). Taxonomy (GTDB): domain Bacteria; phylum Acidobacteriota; class Holophagae; order Holophagales; family Holophagaceae; genus JAYREN01. The sequence continues at coordinate 7,436 of JAUYES010000403.1, forward strand.
GCCATGATCTGGCGCTTGAAGGTGGCGATGTTTTTCTGGGTGGTCACCGCCGGGTGCGTACCCGTCTGGATGGCGTACTGCTCGGCGGGAAGGCCGAAGGCATCCCAGCCCATGGGATGCAATACGGCATGGCCCGTGGCGCGCATGTAGCGGCAGTAAATGTCCGTGGCCGTGTAGCCTTCGGGATGGCCCACATGCAGGCCCGCCCCGCTGGGGTAGGGAAACATGTCCAGCACGTATTTCTTGGGCAGCTTCGGATCTTCTAGGGTCCGGAAGGTCCGGTTCTCGACCCAGTAGGCCTGCCATTTCGGTTCGATGAGGGAGGGCGTGTAGCGTTCCATCCCTCCAGAATCACAAGGGAAGCAAGGTGGATCAAGGGCGGATTCCAAAGGAGCCCGGTGGCGGGTCATCGGCCTTGCCGGTCGTTTGTCCGGCTCGTTGGGCCGTTCGTCGGGATTCAACGGCGGGGATTCGTTGGCGTTTGTAGCTTGGATTCAAGCAAGAACTCCTACGGCGTCGCGGACGACGAAGGCCACCTACTCTCCCCCAGCGCCCAAAGGCGCAAGCACTCACGAGGTTGTCATGCTCTCCTACAAAACCCCCTTTCTGGCACTCCTGGTCCTCGGCGCAAGCGCCTTCATGGATGCCCAGACCCCGGCCACCCGCATCGCCGATCTGGAGGCCGCCGCCGCTCGCAATGGCATGGACGCCACGGTTCTGAAGGATCTCGGCGAATACTACTTCGGCCAGGCCGTTGCGGGTGACAAGTGCGCCGTGGACCGGGGCCTGGATGTCTATATCTCCCTTATGCAGTTGGAGCCCGCCAAGGCGATCCATCCCTGCCGTTTCGGAAGCCTGAGCACCATGAAGGGTCGCGATGCCTCGCTGCCCATGGCCCGAATGTGGCATGTGCAGAAGGGTCTCGAAGCCCTGACCAAGGCCGTGGAACTGGCCCCGGATGACCTGGGCATCCGCCTCACCCGGGCCAACACCTGTAACGCCCTGCCCATCCAGTTCAAACAGATCGACACCGCCATCGGGGATTGCCAGCACCTGGATGGCCTCTTTGCCAAGAATCCGCAGCAGTTCCCCAAGGACCTCGTGTTCCAGACCCGGCTCTTGCTGGCTTCCAGCCTGAACAAGGCGGGACGAGGCGAGGAGGCCCGCGCGATTTTGGAGAAGCTGAAAATCGATGCCCAGGGAACTCCCTTCGCCGCTCAGGCCAAAGAACTGCTGAAATAGAGCTCCATGCGCCTCCTGCTCCGAATCCTGCTGGTCAACCAGATCTTGGCCATCGCGTTGCTCATCGCATTCGCGTTGATGTATGGCCCGCGCAACTTACCCCACTTCTGGTTGCCAATCCTCGTATTCACCCAGGCGGTGGGCGGCTGCGTGGGCCTGCTGTTCGCCGGGCTGAACGCCTGGGGGATCTACCACGGCGCCCCCAAGGTGGTTCAACACATCAGCAGGATCGGAGCGGTAGTCCTGGGCACCATTCTGGGAATCACGGTTGGCTTCCTTTTAATCAAATTTCTACGGCCAGAACTCACCTTCAATCGCAGGATGATCGTGAACACCGGCTCATTTGCGCTGCTCATTGCGGCCGTCATGGCCACCATCAACATCCTGTTGGAACAATTGAAGGCCCGCATCGAGCAGAAGGCAATCGAGATCCAGAAATTGCGCGAACTGGAAGCCCAGACTCGCCTGACCAGCCTGCAAGGCAAGGTGAATCCCCATTTCCTGTTCAATACCCTGAACACCATGCTCAACCTGGTGCACACCTCCCCCGATGCGGTGGAGGATTTGATCCTGCGATTATCAGAGCTCTATCGCAGCGTGTTGAAACTGCCAGATACCGGCTTCATCACGCTTGCCGAAGAGCTGGAGCTGGTACGGCGGTACCTCGAGATCGAACAGATCCGCCTCGGGGATCGCCTGACTTTTGCGGTGGAAATGGATCCAGCGGCTGCTGCCATTCGGATTCCACCCTTATTTGTGGAGCCCCTCGCGGAGAATGCCGTGAAGCATGGCATCGGCCCCAAGCCCGAAGGAGGCCGGATTCACATTCAGGCTCGGATCGATGGCCACTTCCTGGTGGTGGTCGTAGAGGATGATGGCGCCGGTGCCCATGCCGGAATATCCGGAAACGGTTTCGGCCTTTACAGCATCCGCGAACGTCTCCGCATGCTCTACGGCGGGCGCGGTGACCTTGTTCTGATTCCTGGCACCAAGGCTGGCTTTCGGGCCGAATTGAGGGTGCCCTGTGATTAGGACGGTGCTCGCCGAGGATGAGCCCCACTCCCTGGAGCGCCTGCGGGGAGTGTTGGCCGCCCGCCCGGATCTCGAAATCGTGGGAGAGGCCACGGATGGACCTTCCGCCGCCGCACTCGTAGAGGCACTCCACCCGGACCTCTTGTTCCTCGACATCCACATGCCGGGCTGTGATGGCTTTGAGGTGCTCTCCCGACTCGAGCACCGCCCCATGGTGGTATTTGTGACGGCCTACGACGAATACGCACTCAAGGCTTTTGATGCCAACGCCGTGGATTACCTGTTGAAGCCCAGCTCCCGAAAACGCATTTTCGAGGCCGTGGATCGTGCGCTGGCGCGCCGAAAAACCATGGATGGGCACTTGTTTGAAACCCTCAAGGCCGCCTTGGCACCTCAGAGCCATCTGCGGCGCTTTTTAGTGAAAGTGGGCGACGAGATTCTCGTGATTCCCGAAGCCGAGGTGCTCTGTTTTCAGGCCGAGGACAAGTATGTGAACCTGCTCACCGAGGGGCGCAGCTTCATTACGGATTTCACCCTCAAAGAACTGGAACAGCGCCTGGATCCCGAACGGTTTGTGCGCATCCACAAGAGCACGATCATTGCGCTCCATCGCGTCAGCCGCATTTCCAAGTGGTTTCAGGGCGAACAGATCGTGGTGCTCGATGACAAGGTTGGCACCCGCCTGAAGGTCGGCCGCAGTTACGTTGAGAATTTCCGTAACCGGATGGGCTAAGGCGGCAGCAGCCTCAGGCGGATTGCTTCACGATTGGAGCGTGTGCCTTAACCCTAATCTTCAGCCACCAAAGCCTTAACCGACGAACGAAAGCCCGTGGGAGGACCTTGGGTAAGCGCCCGCGCCTTCGGCTAGTGTCTAGGCTGAGCCCAGTGGAGACCCAGGGCATTGAACCTACTCAGACAATCCCACCCACATAGGGAAAGAATTTTCGATCCTCCCTCAATATGTGTTGGGCCACCACGTCGTAGGCCAGGAAGCTAAAGAGTTCCCCAAGCGGGAGTTCGTTTCGCTCCCATCGCTCCGTTAGGCCCATCGCCTTGGCGACCAGTTCGGTGTGACATTTGCCGTGACTTTCGGCAAATGGGAACCCAGCTTTCCGAAGGATGTCTTCCTCGTCTCGGAAATGGTTGGCGATTTCTCCCAATAATTTTTCCAGCAGAGGGCCAACCGCTTCTTTTGGCTTACCGTCCAGAACCGCAGACAACAGGGTGTTGGCACCCTCAAATAGCGCTCTGTGCTGGGCGTCGATGACGGCGTTGCCGCATTCTGCGGCCTCACGCCATACCAGCCGTATCAGACCCGAGGCGATTGCATCCTGGTTACCACCCGAGGCTGAAAGTTCAACCCGGTTTCGCCCTGCCTGCTTCGCTCGGTACATGGCCGCATCGGCCAATTCAATCATTTTGTCAGGTGAAACCAGTTCCGAGGCTCGTTGGGTGACAACCCCAAGGCTGACGGTCACATGGTCCCCTGTGGAATTTTCCAAATGAGGAATCGAGAGTTCCTCGATGGATCGCCGTAGGCGTTCAGCCATCGTGTGAGCCCCCTGGTGATCGGTTTCCGGCAGAATCACCGCAAATTCCTCACCACCGTAGCGAGCGGCGAGGTCCGATCCGCGACCCACGATCGTTGTCATGACCCGCCCAACTCGTCGAAGGCATTCATCGCCTGCCATATGGCCGTACTGGTCGTTGAATTTTTTGAAATGATCGACATCCAGCATGATGACGGAAAGCGGCGCTCCGGAACGTTTCAAGCGATAGAACTCGGTATGTAGAACCTCATCAAAATGGCGGCGATTGGCCAGCCGAGTCAGGCCATCAGTAAGAGCACTTTTCTGGGCGTAGTCCCGCTCGATTTCCAATTGTGCGACGAGCTCTTTGATCCGTATTTCATCCCGTTTGCGTTCGGTAATATCCCGGGTCACGGTGATGATATGTGGCACCCCTTTCAAGTTGAGCACTCGGGAAGATACGATTCCAAAAAATTGGTCCCCACCTTTTCGCTGAAAAACGGCTTCTCGGTTTTCGCAAAACCCTTTTTCCTTGAGTTCGGCCACGAACTCAAGGCGATCCGATGAATTTTTCCAGATCTCGATTTCCAGGGATGTTTTTCCCGACACCTCGGCCCTGGAATAACCGCTCAGAGCCGTGAAACCCTCGTTGATAGCCACAAAGCGACCATCTTCGAGACGGGTGATCAGGACCGCATCGGGGCTGGTGTTAAAGATCAGGTCCGCCGCTTCCTTGGCCTCGCGATAATCCTCATTCAAGCGTTGGTTGATGTGCAGGATGCCAACATAGAACAAAGCCAGCCCAGACAGCAAAAAAGCTAAATTGGCGGCTATCGAAAATGGACTAGAACCAGGATCCTTCTGCATGAAATTGAACCCGAAGGCCAAGACCAGAGAAGCACTCCCCAAAGCCCACCATCCCAGCCACCGATGGGCCTTGTTGGTTCGGTACAGAATCAAAAAAATGCAGAGTTGCAGCAGATTGGTCAGGCCCAAAAGGATGGCAAGGGTATGCGGATCAATTGGCATAGCCCCATTCTGCTCTTAACGCCAAGCCCTGGGGAGCGAAGATCTTGTGTTCAGGTCACCCAGACCCGCAACCAAGATCCCCGCTCAAAACCTATCAATAAAGCGTGTTCGAAATAGGCAAAAGGCTATGGCATCAGCTCAATTCTTTAGTCATCAACTCATTAATTCGCGCCAGGAAGGCCGTCGGGTTTTCCGGTTTTGAACCTTCCGCGATCAAGGCTTGGTCCAGCAACAACTGGGCATAGCCCTCGAATTTAGAATCCGTCGGGTCAGTCTGAAATTTGGTCAGCATGGCCTTGACGGTGGCATGCTCGGGGTTGAGCTCCAGCACACGGGGACTCGGGCCACGACCCTGGCCTTGGCCCAGCCGGGCAAGGAGCTGCTCCATGTGCGGATCCAGGGCATCTTCGGCGGCCACGAGGCATGCAGCACTTTCCTTGAGTCGACTGGAGAGACGCACATCCTTGAGCCCAGTGAGTTTGGTTTTGAAGAGATCCAGCATGGGTTGAAAGGTCCCAACGGCAGCTTCTGCCTTCTGCTTTTCAGCTTCCGGCATATCGGGCGCATGGCGATCTGCTGCCTTCAGCGCCTTGCCTTTGTACTCGGGCAGGCCTGGAATCACGAAGGGATCAATGGGATCGGTGAGCAGCAGCACGTCCCAACCTTTGGATTTGAATGCTTCTAGGCTCGGCGCGTGGGCCAGGGCCGCGCGATTCTCGCCTGCCAAATGAAAAATATCCTTCTGGTCCTCAGGCATGGCCTCAGCGTACTCCGCCAGCGTGATGCCCTTTCCGGCTTCGCCTTTGAGATGCTCGAAAAGCAACAGATCGGCGATAGCCTCGCGGCGCTCCCAATCCCGGCCAAGGCCTTCTTTCAGTATCTGACCCAGCTCCTTAAAGAATTCGGCATAGGTTTCCCGCTGATCGGCCTTGAGCGCTTCCAGCGTTTTCAAAATTTGTTTAACGAGATTCTTCTGGATTTTTTCCAGCAATGGGTTCTGCTGCAGCGTTTCGCGGCTAACGTTCAGTGGCAGATCGGGGCAATCCACAACGCCTTTCACGAAGCGCAACCAAGCCGGCAGCAGGGCCTCGCAGGGATCCTGAATAAGCACGCGGTTGATGTAAAGTCGGGGCCCAACCTTGGCATCGCCGAATTGCAAATCCATGCTTTTGCGTTTGGGGAGATAGAGCAATGCGCGGAAGCTGGGCGTGCCTTCGGCTTGCACATGGATCACCTTGAGAGGCTCTTCGAAATCGCCCGTCACCTGGCGATAGAAGGCATTGTATTCCTCCTCCGTGATTTCGCTCTTGCTGCGCAACCACAAGGCCTTTTGGCTATTCAGGGTTTCGTCCTCGAAGGTGGAAACATCTTCCTTCTTCCTCTCGACGGCCATCCGAATGGGATGTTCGATGAAATCCGAGAACTGCTTCACAAGGCTTCGCAGGCGCCATTCTTCGAGGAATTCCGTTTCATCTGGCTTGAGGTAGAGAACCACGTCCGTGCCCCGGCCAGTGCGCTCGGCTGCCGCCACCGTGAATTCGCCCTGCCCATCGGACTCCCATCGCACGGCTTCCTGTGAACCAGCCGCCCGCGATAGTACCGTCACGCGATCAGCCACCATAAAGGCGCTGTAGAAACCCACGCCAAATTGCCCAATGAGCTCGGGTCGACTGGCGGCTTCGGCATCCTTCAGGCGATCCAGAAAGGCCCGGGTGCCACTCTTGGCGATAGTTCCCAAATGCTCAATGATCGTTTCGCGATCCATACCGATGCCGTTATCAGACACGGTCAGTGTGTGGGCAACCTTGTCCACGGCGATCCGAATCGTCCAGTCTTTGTCGCCTTGGAGCAGGTTTTCGTTTTCAAGACTATTGAAACGGACCTTGTCGATGGCATCACTGGCGTTGCTCAACAACTCGCGCAGAAAAATTTCTTTGTGGGAATACAGCGAATGGGTGATCAGGTGCAGAACCTGTTTCAATTCGCTTTTGAAACTCAGCTTTTCTTCCGTGGGAAGG
>JAUYES010000405.1 GCA_030691225.1 Holophaga sp.
GGTGCGCAGCAGTTCGGGAACCACTTCGTCCAGGCTCTGGTATTTGGCTTCTGTGGGTTTGGGAGCGCTGTAGTAGACGATCTTCAGGAAATCTGGTTTCTGATATTTAACGTGAGCCCATTCCGGCTCGATCATGGTGAGCCAATGACGGTAAGCCTTCAGGCGGTATTCGAGCAGCCAATCGGGTTCGCCTTTCTTGGCGCTGATCATTCGAATGGTGTCTTCGGAGAGTCCCGGTGGGGCGCTTTCCGATTCGATATCCGTCACAAAGCCGTATTTGTATTCCTGGCTGGTGACCTGTTGAAGGGGCGAGCTCATGGATTCTCCCGGCGGCCCCCTTCATGCACGCGGGGACCTTTCGTGTTAAGGACGTGGCGTCAATTCCGTGCCCTGTCCCTTTGATTCTCCAATTCAGACTAAATTTGTCAACTTTTGATCTTTCTTTGCCTTGGGCTTGTGATCAATGTCTAAGGGTGTCCATTCAGGACAGCTTTTCGATTTCCTGAATTAGCCCGGCCATTTTTTTCTGAACCAGTTCGACTTGCTCTTCTGGCAGATCGCCTGGGCTGGCATGCAGTCCTTCCCGCAGCACGGCCAGGGCCGCTTGGCGGTCACCCAACGCCGCCAAGGCTGACCCGGCCTGGAAGTGGTTGATGAGAGTGGGTTCATTCCGCATGGCGGGTTCCAGCAATTCCAATACTTCCGTCGGACGTTGCAGATCCAACAGGTATTGGCCCAGCAGGGTGCGGACCCTGGATTCCTGGCCAGGCAGGGGTTGGACATACAGGCGTTGTACTTCTTTTAGGTCATCTTCGTTGACCTGTCCGGACATCAGGCGATAGGCCTGTCGAATGACAGCAGCCTCCCATGCGCCGCTGCTCTTGGGGTGCGCCACGAGATAGGCGTTCAAGGCCTCCATGGCGGCGGGGCCATCTTCCTGCTCCATGGCGCGATCTATGACCAGACGCAGAGCCTGAAAGCAAAGGCGCGGATGGCGAGGGGAGACTGCAAATTGCAAGGCGCTCTTGACCTGGCGAGCGGGGTCCCGATTCCAGGCCAAAAGTAATTCCAGCCAATCCGCCCGTTCGGTCTTGTCCTTGCGCCGTGCTTTCCGCAGGCAGTTCTCGGCTTCTCCGAGGTTGCCATCCTTCAGCCAGTCCTCCAGGTCATCCAGAAGGAAGCGGCTTTCGGCCTTACCCCCGCGAGCCGAGCGCAACTGGGCGGGATTCTCGGCATCCAGTAGGAGCAGCAGTTCTGGGTTGCTCGGGTGCTGATGAAGGAGTTCTTCGAGGATGGCAAAGGCCTTGGCGCGTTCACCGGATTGGATGTAGCCCTCGGCAAGCAGCTCGCGAACCGTGAGATCACCTGGCATAAACCCAGAGGCTTCCTTAAGGATGGCAATGGCCTTGGAGGATTCCCCGCGAGCCAGGAATACTTCTCCGAGCAAGGACAGTGTTTCGCCGTCTCGTTGCA
>JAUYES010000413.1 GCA_030691225.1 Holophaga sp.
TAGGCGAATTTGGCATCGGCGATGGGGTGGTTTTTTAGCCAATGCAGGATGCCAGGCAAAATCCCGGCAGGCGCTGCCTCGGCCTTACCGGCATTGCGGATCGCGCCTTCCGAGGGAGCCACCGGCGCTGCTGATTCCTGGGCCACCTTGGCGTCGGCGATGGCCTTCGTTTCCGTTTTCTTGCTTAAGAGGAAGAACAGCACCACAAGCCCAACGGCGCTGGCGAGCACATAAAACCAGTACGCTCCGCTGATCTCAAACCGCTTTCGCACGGGCGCCATGAAGGTGGGCAACCAACCACCCAGATTCATCACGGCATAGAGCATGGCAAAGCCCATGCTGGCTGTGGCGGGTGTGGTGAATTGGCGGATTGCTGCGTAGCCTGCCGGGTAGAACATGCCATAACCCAGCACGATGAAGAGAATGCCAAAGGTGGCCAGTGCGTTGAAGGGTGTGAAGAGCCCACCACTGGCCAACCCAAGTCCAGGCGCCAGCGCCAGGAGACTGCGCCCTGCCAGCATGATTAGGATGGAAATCAGGAAGGTGCGGCGCACCCCCCATTTGTCGGCGCGGCCGCCAAAGAGCAGCATGCAGATGGTGATGCCTGCGGTGAGCAGTCCCACCATCCAGCCAGTTTGCTTATCGCCCAAGCCGCCGTATTGATTGAAGTAGAAGGTGAGGTTGGCCAGCATTCCGAAATAGACGAAGCCTTCCACCAAGCTCGTCAAATTCACGGCCCACAGCGCCCGAGGGGCATGCGCCAAATCGATGAAGGGTTGGATGATTTCCCGTAATGGCGATTTCGGGGCTTCGGTGGGCGGGGTCATGGACGCTCCAGGCGGATCCACCAACGTACCATGAGCAAGGGCGCTGTCGGAGGCCTGGCTCGTGGATCCGGGTGATGCCGATCCTGCGGCTCATTGGTGGCCATTTCGCTTTCGCTTTCAAGCAACGAACAAAATCGCTTTTGTGATCTTGTTCTACTGCCCGTTCCATCCCGCCAGTCGCGCCCAGAGCCACCAGGCGGCCCGGCCCTTCTGGATGCAGTTCAAGCGTTCGCTATGGGCACACGAATCGCACGCGTTGGCGAGGGTGGCCAGGGGATCGGTCGGATGAGCGGCGAGCCATTCGTTGGCCCAGTTGCCGCCCGTATAGGCGCAGCCGTCGGCGCTGATTCCTGCTCCTCGACTCAGGAATTCGTTACCACTGGGGTCGTAGCTATCGATATCGGCGAAGTCGAAGTGAATCTTGTTGTAGGCGCGGCAATAGGCTCGGATTTGCTCGTTGCGCTGATGGAGATTGCCGCTGGTGCCGGTGCCATCCAAGTGGCCCGTCATGTAGACGAATTTGATTCCGGGGTAATCGCTCTCCAATAGGGTCATGGGCGCCAAGTAGGTGTCGATCATCGTTTGCTGGGTGCGGTCCGAGGCCTGCCCACACCAGGACCAGATGATGACGTTGATATCCGGATGGAGGGTTCCCCGCCCAGTATTCGCGGGCGTACCGAGGTAGGCGCGGGTGTTGTTCACCCACGCTGGGTGATAGCCCACATCTCCACCCATGGCCGTGTCGTCGAGCTTCATGGCTCCCGCAGTGCCGCCCTCATTCCAGGTATAGGGGCTGCCAGCGGTCGCCATCAGAGCATTCATGCCGGTGATGAGCTGGCTGCCGTGACTGGTGTGGCCATAGGCGATCTTCAAAGTGTTCTTGGCCGCGGTGATGGAGGCCGCAGGCACTAAGGCAAGATTGGTGCAGGTGTGATCGACGAGGGTGGCGCTGCTAGGGGTGGCGGTTACGGTTAGGGTGGCTTCGACACTATCGATATGTCCGGCCGCATTGGTGACCACAACGCTGAACTTGGCGCCGTTATCCGTGAGGGTGGTTGTGGCAGTGGTGTAGCTGGCAGCATTGGTTCCAACGTTGGTGGTTCCGCGCTTCCACTGGTAGGAGAGTGGCGTCGTGCCACCCGCCGTGACCGTGAAGGTGGCCGTCTGCCCTGCAATCACCGACTGATTCTGGGGATGAGTGCTGATCGAGGGAGCCACGGGACTGGGTGGCGTAGGGGGATCGGTCGGAGTGGTTTTCCCGCCGCAAGCGACAAAGAAAACCAAGGCGAGTCCCATCAAAGCAGCGCTCAGGCCGGATCGCCAGATGAGTGTCATTTCAGAGTGTTTGGATGAACCACCGTTGTTGATCGGAATAAACATGGCATTCTCCGTACAAGGGATTAGAAAAAAAATCATTGGCTGCCTCGAACCTCCCGAACAGGTACAGATGCCAGATCCCCCACCGTACAGGGCTTCTATTGGCGACTCCCAGCACGGATCTCGAAGGGGCATCCAGGAGGTGCTTCATTTGAGGAAGGGCATGAGCAGTACGACTTCGTTGGCTTCTTTGTTTTCAT
>JAUYES010000131.1 GCA_030691225.1 Holophaga sp.
GGCGGGGATTGCCATTTACGCCACCATTACTCAGCTCAAGAGCTACCAAGCGATGCCTTTTGCCCATTCGTTGGGGGCTTTTCATTACGCCATCATCCAAGTGCCAATGGCGGCCAGTGATACGGAAAATATGGTGGCAAGTATCCTACAGGAAGATCTTGCTGCCACTCGTTTTTCCATGGCTGCACACCATATACAGGCCTTGTTTCAACCGGTCGAATGGAGTGGATGGTGGCGTCGATGGGCCTTGTCGGACGAGCTCATTGTGGACGTCATCCCGGCGGGTTCCCAAGAAGGCGAACTGAGTAGCTGCACCCTGAACGTAAGCGTCAGGCCCTTGAGCCGCTTTCTATATGGGTTTGCTTGGATCGACAACGCGCGAAATTTCCGTCGACTTCATCGCTTTCAAGAGCTACTCGCCGAGCGGATGACTGAGGAAAATAGTCGAAAGGAAGCTGTCCGGAAATCGGATTCCATAGAAACACGGCTTGCACAGGCTGAATTGTTGTTGTTGCGCGCCCAGGTGGAACCTCACTTCCTATTCAATACCCTCGCGCATCTCCGGGAATTGGTTCGCACTGGGGATGGGGCCACATCACTAGCGATGCTGGATCATCTCATCGCCTATTCCAGGTCAGTATCCGACCGCATTCGCCAATCCACGCACCGGCTGGATCAGGAACTGGAAGCAGCCAAAGGCTATCTCTCCCTGATGCAGATACGTTTTGCTGATCGTTTGAAATTTGATTTTCAGGTAAATCCGGAAATCGAGGATTGCGAAGTTCCCGTGGGATGCCTGCTTATCCCCATCGAAAACGCCATCAAACACGGTATCGAACCACGGCGCTCGCAGGGCTGCGTGAAGGTTCAGGGGAAACTAGAGGATGGCTTTTTGTCCCTGGCAGTGCAGGACGATGGCCCCGGGCTTTCACCCGATTCCAGCTCGGGGCGCGGAACGGGCCTGGCCAATCTACGCGAACGCTTGAAGCTTCTCTATTCGGACCAAGCCCGTTTGGCGGTAGAAGATCATGATGAAGGTGGCGTAGAAGTGCGTGTTCTGATGCCCGTTTGGCGGCGCCAGAAACCCTAACGTTTTTAATCAAACCCCCGTGGGCGGCCCGAGGCCGTGCACCCTTTCCAGGAGCTCGCCATGAGCCAGGACCTTGTTCTATCTCTTCAACGACAAAATCGTTTGCTCAAACAGTGCATGGGTCTGGGCGGCCTGGCTCTCACCGCCATGCTGCTGGTAGCGGCCAAATCGCCAACGGAGAAAACCCGATTTGCCGAGATTGATGTAGAACGAATCAATGTCATCAATCCCAACGGCAAGGTCGAGATGGTGCTAGCCAACCGCACGCGACTCCCCAAGGCCATTGTGGATGGCAAGGAAGATGGCAACGACCGCAACATGCCCGGCTTGATCTTCTACAACGAGATCGGCGATGAATGCGGCGGGCTTATCTTCAGCGGAAAGTTGGATGCAAAGGGAAAACCGGCTTCGGGTATGCATCTCTCGATGGATCGTTTCGGCGGCGATCAGCAATTAGCCCTGGGGCATTACGAGGATGGCGGCCATATGGAGACGGGTCTGAATGTTTATGATCGTGGCCTCAGTAAAGACTATGCGCCCTTGTACGAGGCCTTTGATAAGGAGCCGGAAGGCCCGGCGAAGGAGGCGCTCAAGAAACAATGGGAGGCTGCAGGAGGGGCCCAGACTCGACGCCTTTTTGTGGGGAAAACACGCGGAAAGTCATCGGCAATCATCCTGGCCGATGCCAAGGGCAAGCCACGGATCATGATGCTGGTTTCTCCCGATGGTCAGCCCGTGCTTAATTTCCTGGACGATCAAGGCAAGGTCACCCAGAGCCTGCCCCAGGTTTCACCGAAAAAGCCGTGAATCTGGCATTACCATCGATCACATGGCGACGGACTCTTGGACTGCCCTGGTTGTAGAAGACGAACCTCGTTTGAGGGAAGCGTTGGTGGATCATCTCCGCCACGCCTCCTTCACGTGGCATGACATCCTTCAAGCCGGGGATGCGGAGGAAGCCCTGGCGCTTTGCCAGAGCCATCATCCGCAAGTGGCCTTTCTCGATATTCGCCTTCCCGGAATCTCTGGTTTGGAACTTGCCTCGCGTCTTCCCGAGGGTATTCGCATAGTGTTTGTGACAGCCTACGACGCCCATGCCATCGAGGCTTTTGAGGCAGGCGCCGTAGATTATTTGCTGAAGCCCATTACATCCGAACGTCTCCAAAAGACTTTGGATCGGATTCAGGAGCGAGCCCCGATTTCCGTGGAGGCCCTTCTAAAACGGTTGGGCAATTTGGCTTCCCCACCTCTGGAACCCTTGCAGTGGATCACGGCCTCCTCGGGTCGTCGTACGCATTGGATTCCGGTGGATGAGGTTCTCTTCTTTCAGGCCGATAGCAAATACATCCGCGTGGAATGTCGTGGTGCTTCCTACGTTATTGATCACTCCATCAAAGACTTGGTGGCGCGGCTGGATCCAAAAATGTTCCAACAAGTTCATCGATCCACGGTGGTCAACCTCCGCGCCGTGGCCTGGGTCGAAAAGCAAGATGGAGGCGGTGGCAGGATTCACCTAAGAGAACACAGTGCGGTGATTCCCGTCAGCGCCTCCTACATGAAGGAACTGAAGGAGCGTTAGTCGTTTGCTGACGATGGTTGGTATCCTCAGTTTTTCTTTCCAGGAACGGCCGCAGGTGCAACGGGCATAACCGGAATAGGCGGCAGATCATTCTTCCCGAAGGCGGGAAAACGCTCGCTTCGATTGGCGAGGTGGTATGCCACGGAGGCCATGATGGTGGCGGTGCGAGCGATATCTTCGATGGGCACGCGCTCCACCGTGTCGACACTGGTATGCCAGGTGTAGTCGAAGTATTCGAGGCCATCCTGGGCAAGGCCGATGGCGGGTAGGCCCGCATGGCTAAAGGTGGTGATATCGGCGTAATCGGGCTTGGGTAAACGCGTGCTGCCGTGGATCGCGCCCACGGCGCCTAGATCCTTGAAGGGTGCTAAGAGGTCCCGAAGGACTTGACTGGCTGCGGCGGGGCCAAATACGCTCAGGCCTCGCAACTGGCCCGCTCCGCCATCCATGTTGAAGAAGGCGACTAGCTTGCTGAAATCGGGCAGCGGATTTTCGGCGGAGCCGAAGTGTGCTTTCACATAGGCTTGGCTGCCCAACAGCCCTTGTTCTTCGGCATCGAAGAGCACCACTCGAATGGTGCGCTTGGGGTTGGCTCCCACGGTTTTCAGGATTCGCAGCGCTTCCATCATGGCCACGCAGCTGGCACCGTCGTCCGTTGCGCCGGTGGCGGTGTGCCAGGAATCCAGGTGAGCGCCCAGCAGCACAACTTCTTCGGGCTTTTCGGTGCCGGTGATTTCGGCGACTACGTTGTAGCCCTTCGTTAGGGACGGATGGCTGCGATTGCGAATAGTGAGTTCCAATTGGGCGGTTTTCCCAGCGTCCATCAAGCGCCAAATTCGCCCGTAGTCTTCCGAGCGCATGACTACTGTGGGCACGGCCTTGGCGATATCGAAGGTGCGGTTGTTGAAAGCGCGGATCATGCCGTTGCGCATATTGGCATCATTGACACGGGCCAGGGCCTTTTGGGCCACCAGGAATTCGTCGATGCGGCGTTCGACGTCGCGAGCCCGCATGGCGCCGGGTCGCTTGGGTGCACCACGATCAAAAGCAATGCGCGGCGGGGCAGGCGGCTGGGTGGGATCGAAGCGCTTAAGGAGTTCCGCTTCTTCCATGCGAGGAGCGTAGCGGGGAAGCAGCACGGGGATCGTTTTGGGCTTGCCAACGAAAAGAATTCGCCCCTTCAGTTTGCCGCGCAGGGCTTTCAGCGCGGCTTCGAACTCTTCGGGTAAGGGCTCATCGGGGAGTTCCAACCGGAGAACGGAACCTTTGACTGTGCCGGGCGTGGAAGGCGTCCAGGCCACGACTTCGGTGTGCAGCGGAGCAGTGTAAGGAGCCAGGGCGTGCACGGCGACGTGTTCATTGCTCCACCCGGCGTGGCCGAAATCCCAGGGCTCCAGCATGGCCTTGGCAAGGCCCCAATCTTTCATTTGGTTTACGGTCCACTCGGCCGCGGCCTTGTAGGTCGGCGAGGCAGTAAGGCGCGGACCATGGGCATCACACAGGCCATGGAGGGTCTTGGCTACCTGTGAGTGTTGCAATCCTTCTTGGCGAATCTTGGCGATGAGCGCTGTATCTAGGGACTCCTGAGCTGAAGCCACCAAGCTGAATGCTAGGAAGGGCAAATGATAAATTTTATTCATGGAAGCTCCTTGATGCATCGTATTGATAGGCTACGCTGGATCAGGTGGCCGCATCAAGGCATCAAAGGCTTTGTCCACCCTATGATGAAGATTCACCGGAGCTCTCATGCCCTACAATCCTGCTTCTCCAAGTGCTGGTCTGCGCTCGGTTGTGGAATCGCTATGTGATTCCGGGGCCGGTTTCTTGGAGTCTTGCCATCAGCCTTTGGCGCGGCGGGAATTTCCGAGTCGAACGGTGCTGTATGAATTGGTGGAAGATCTCCGGTCGATCCTTTTCCCTGGGTTTTTTGGTCCTTCGGAACTGACATCGGAAACGATGCGGTACCAGGTCGGAGCGACTCTCGACAAGGTTCTGCATGGGCTGAGAGATCAAATCCGGCGGGGCTTCTGCTCGAGCTGTGCCCCCGATGCCTGCTTTGCGGATCATGAGGATCGTGCCTTCGAATTGGCCTGGGCCTTTATTCAGCGCCTGCCTGAATTACGGCGAATTCTGGCCACGGATGTGGTGGCGGCCTTCGAAGGGGATCCGGCCTTACGCCATCCTGAGGAGGCCATCTTCTGCTATCCGGGCATTCAGGCCATCACCAACCAGCGCTTGGCCCACGAGCTGTTTGCCCTGGATGTGCCGCTGCTGCCGCGGCTGATCACCGAACACGCCCACAGTTTGACGGGCATCGATATCCATCCGGGAGCCCGCATCGGCGAGAATTTCTTCATCGATCACGGCACGGGCGTCGTGATTGGCGAGACTTGCATCATTGGTAATCGGGTGCGGATTTACCAGGGAGTCACCTTGGGGGCCAAGAGTTTCCCTCTCGATGAGCAAGGCAAGCCCATTAAGGGCATCGACCGCCATCCCATCGTGGAAGACGATGTTGTGATCTATGCGGGCGCCACCATCCTAGGGCGGGTGGTCATCGGGCAAGGCTCCACCATTGGTGGCAACGTTTGGCTGACCCATGGCGTTCCGGCGGGCAGTACCATCACCCAGGGGTAAGCCGTCGTCCAAAATCAACTCGGTCACTTTGGTGGAGATCCGGCATAAGGGGCCGTATCGAAATAACCTGAACCGCGCAGGTTATTTTGGAACGGCCCCTAATGGGAACTAATCGATAAAAAATCATTGACAAACAAAGGAAAAAGCCGTGGGATGGTCCCATAACTACCATTCCATTCTCCTCGGGAGACCCTGTCATGAACCCCCGCGATTTTCCGGCCTTTGTTCGCCATCTTCCGGAAGCTGAGCTTCCGTGTAAAGGCGTTCGTGGATGGCTGCTGGAAGGGGCGCAAGGTCAGGTGCTCTACAAAGAGGCCGAAACCGAAGCGAGCACTCCCGAACAAACTCACGGCGAGCAGTGGGGTGTGGTGTTAGATGGCCGTATGGAACTGACCGTGGATGGCTTCACTCGCTTGTATATGCGAGGTGATTTCTACTCGATTCCTGCGGGGAAATCTCATCGATCCCGGGTCTTTCCAGGCTTCAAGGGCGTGGACCATTTTTCGGAATCGGATCGTTATCAGCCCAAATCGCGCCGATGACCGAGGGGTACAAAAAGGCCTTTCGAGTCCTCGTTCTTGTCACCGTAGGACTGCCCTATTGGATCATCCGAGGCCTCTGGCTTTTGCTTCAAAAAGTCTGGACAGTCGTGGTCATTCACCGGGGCCTTCAGATTGTGCTTTCCTTTCTGCTGTTCGTTCTTGGAGTGCTGGTTTGGCAGTTCGGGCCGTTGGTGACCGGTCGGCTTTCGCTGTTGAATGCTGCCGAGATCTTGGCTCAGCAATCGGAAGGTCGCAGCACTTTGGAGATGGAGAGTTCACTGCGAAGAAAGGCATTTCGCTTGGGTTTTCGGAAAGCCATCGTACAGAAGGATGCTGTTTCCATTGAGCGCACCAGCGACAACGGGATAACCGTTTGCAGTATCAAGTTTGAATTTCAGCGCGAAGTATCGCTGCTAGGGTTATGGCGCCTTCAGGTTCCGGTTTCAGGCAAGGTGGAAGAACCCGTGGAGCCTCCAGATGAAAAGCGAGGCCTGACGCCGTTGGATCTGGTTTTCTAGGTCAGATTTCGTCTAACAGGCGTTCCATCGCCGCCTTCAGGTGCTTGAACTGGGAGGTTAGTTCGGGCATCCGAATGCGGGCCGTTTCGAGGTCAGCTTCTTTGGCTGCTTTCTCCAGTGCGTGGGCCGAGGCGCATAATCGTTCGCCACCCAGTTGGGCTGCGGCTCCCTTGATGGTGTGGGCCTGACACGCCAATCCTTCGGCATCTCCTGCCTTCAAATAGCCTGACAACGCTTCGAGTTCCTCCGGCATGCCGCTCAGAAAACCTTCGATCACGCGGCGGGCCAGGACCTTGTCTCCAGTCATGCGGTCCAGCATTCCATCCACATCCAGCACGGGCCCTTCCGGTTGATTCATCGCGTGGGTGCTGGACGTCTTTACCCGGGAGGGATCCTGTTCCTGGGATACCCCATCGCGCAATGGAAGCCATCGTTCGAGCGATTCAAGGAGTGCCTGAGGAGAAATTGGTTTCGGAAGAAAGTCGTTCATTCCTGCTTGCAGGCACCGTTCGCGATCTTCCGGCATGGCGTGGGCGGTCATGGCAATAATGGGAACCTGATGATCAAGAACATCCGATTGAGCATCTCGGATTAGTCGAGTCGCCTCGAACCCATCCATGATCGGCATTTGAACATCCATAAGCACAGCGTCGTACGCGATGACGGCAAGGGCTTGGATAGCCTCGGCGCCATTGCTCACCAGGTCCGCCCGGAGCCCGAGTTTTTTGAGAATTCCCAAGGCCACCTGCTGATTGATGGAATTGTCCTCGGCCAATAGAATCCGGACCGTGCCCCGATGCATCTCGCGGACGGTGTGTCGCGTGATCAGAGGGGGCATTGGTTGGGCCATCGCGTTGGCCAACACCGCGCGCAGGCAACCGAAGAGATCCGCCGCCCGAGCCGGTTTGGGCAGGTAGGCGGCGAACCCGATGGCCTCCATGCGTTTCGCGTCCCCGCGCTGGGAGAGGGAAGTCATCAGGATTAATTGGGTTTTCAGAAGCGTAGCGTCGGCTTTAATGGCCAGCGCCAGGGTGGCTCCATCCATGCCAGGCATCTGCATATCCACGATGGCTGCTTGGAAGGGGTCACCCTCACTCCAGGCTCGGGCGAGGGCCTTCAGGGCCGAAGGGCCATCCGCAGTCTCTTCGGCTCGCACGCCCCAAGCGTTGAGTTGGGTCATGACTACTTCACGATTGGTGGCATTGTCATCCACGACTAGGATGTGGGCTCCACCAATCTCAGCCATAACAGGGGCTTCTGCTTCCGGGTTGTTCCGTTTGGCGAAGTGGGCTGTGAACCAGAATTCGGAGCCTTGGCCCTCTTCGCTTTCGATACCAATTTGCCCGCCCATCAATTCCGCGAGTTGCTTGGAGATCGCGAGCCCCAGACCGGTACCGCCGAATTGCCGCGTGGTCGAAGCATCCACTTGGGTGAACTTTTGGAACAATAACTGATGCTTGTCGGCAGGGATACCGATGCCGGTGTCTTTGATCGAAAAACGAATTTCGGCTTGAGTCTCGGTTTCCGATACCAGGTGCGCTCGCACGGAGATTTCACCCTTTTTGGTGAATTTGACGGCGTTGCCCACTAGGTTGTTAAGAATCTGGCGAAGGCGGCCAGGATCTCCGCACAGACAATTGGGAATATCGGGCGCTGCCGCGCAGATAAATTCGAGCCCCTTTTCTTCTGCACGCAGCGCCAAAGGCGTCGAAAAATCGTCTAAGAGGGTGCGCAGATCAAAGTTCAGCGCTTCCATCTCAAGCTTGCCCGCTTCAATCTTGGAAAAATCGAGAATGTCATTGATCAGTGACAGCAGGGCGTTACCGCTGTTCTGCACCGTCTCGGCAAAGTGTCGCTGTTCCTCGTCCAGTTCGGTGTCCAACAAGAGTTCGGTCATGCCGATCACCCCGTTCATGGGGGTGCGAATTTCGTGGCTCATGTTGGCCAGGAACTGGCTCTTGGCGAGGTTGGCCATTTCTGCTTGGATGGCCAAATCCTTGGCGTAAAGGCTGGCGGCCTCCAGTTCGAGATTGATTCGATGCAGTTTTTCTTCGGCTGCTGCGCGTTCGGTGATGTCGCGCACAACGGCTTGGATCACGGGGCGCCCATCCAGGTTGAGCGCACTGAGCAATACTTCGGCTGGAAACGTTGCCCCGGTATCTACTCGGCGATGCACCCACTCAAAGTGCTGGCTTCCGGTGGCCATTGCTGCGGCGATGCGTGCTTGCGCTAGCGTTGCGGAATCCGATTCGCAAGGCTGTTGGGGTGGAGAAAGATCGGCAGGGTGTTTGGAACAAAATTCTTCCCGATCGGCGCATCCCATCATCGTGAGA
>JAUYES010000418.1 GCA_030691225.1 Holophaga sp.
CGCCCCATGCCAAGCGTTCCACTTTGCCTGTCCATTTTACCTTCGGGTTTGCAGACCCTTGGTACACTGAAGGCCGATTCCTCATTCCTGATTTGGAGCTGTCCTTGCGCTTCACTGTTGCACTCCCTTCCTGCCACCGTAGCAGCCTCGAAGGCCTCATGGGCAGGGAGCTTGTAAAGGCTCTCGTTTGGGTAGATAGCGCCCCGGCCGAAGTCGTGATCGGCCTGGAGGGCGAAGGCAACTTAGCCACCTGTGCCGAATGGCCCGGAGAGGCAGGCGCCTTGGCGCTCCTTGAGGCCGGTTTCCATCGGCTCCGGGATCGCCTTCACATGGAACGTCTCAACAATGTGGGCCGGGCCTTGGCTTCGGAGCAGGATCTGGACAAGTTGCTGGATTTGATCCTGGTACAGGCGCAGCAATTAGTTTCGGCCGAAGCGGGTTCCATATACCTGGTTGTGGGTGAAGGGGAAGGGCGAGAACTGCTGTTCGCGCATACCCAGAATTCCCGGTTAAGTATTCCCTATCACCGCTTTCGGATGCCCCTATCCACGAGCTCCATGGCTGGTTTCGTGGCCACCACGGGAGAATCTCTCAACATTAACGATGTCTATCGCATTCCTACGGATGCGCCCTATCACTTCAACGACAGCTTTGATATTCGTGCCGGGTATCGCACAGTGTCGATGCTCTGCGTGCCGCTTCAAGATACCGATGGCGAGGTGCTCGGCGTTCTCCAACTCATCAACCGAATGGATGAGGATGAAGAGGGCCGCACCGTGGTTCCTTTCCTGGCCGAGCAGGTTCATCTCGCAGAAAGTCTGGCGGGGCAGGCGGGGGTTGCGGTCCGAAACGCGGGTTTGCGGCGCGACATCGAAAACCTGTTCGAGAGTTTCGTCAATGCATCCGTACTGGCCATCGAGCAGCGAGACCCGGTGACCAGTGGGCATTCGGGTCGGGTGGCTTCCTTGACTGTGGGTCTCGCCGAGGCCATCAGTCAGACTCCCAATGGTCCCTACGCCGGAGTGTTTTTCAGTGATCGGCAGATCCGAGAAATCCGCTACGCGAGCCTGCTGCACGATTTTGGGAAAGTCGGCGTGCGCGAGCAGGTGCTCGTCAAGGCCAAGAAGCTTGAACCCACCCGCCTCGAAATGGTGCTTCAGCGCATTCGTCAGCGGCAGGAAGAGCGGATGCGCTTGCAACTGTTGCAGGATTGGGAAGCGGGCCGTCCATACGATGCCGCGCGATGGCAATCCCTCATGGTGGAATTCGAAGCCGATGCCAATCACCTGATTGCCTTGGTGGTTCAGGCCAACGAGCCTTCCGTGTTGCCAAAGGAAGTCATGGGTGACCTTGAACGGCTGGGTGGATTGACCTTCACCCATTGGAACGGTCAGACCGATGGCGTCGTCACAGAGACCGATCTGGCGGCACTGCGGATTCCCAAGGGCAGCCTTTCAGATGAAGAACGCAGTGAAATTGAAAGCCATGTCACTCACACCTTCCAATTCCTAAAGCAGATTCCTTGGACCAAGGATTTGGCCAGCGTTCCGGAAATTGCCTTTGCTCATCATGAGCGTCTGAATGCCAAGGGCTACCCACGACAACTCGGAGATGGGGATATTCCGGTTCAGAGCAAGGCCATGGCCATTGCCGATATTTTCGACGCGTTAACAGCCCAGGACCGACCCTACAAGGCCGCCGTGCCCCTGGAGCGAAGCCTGGGAATCCTAGAGAGTGATGCCAAGTCTGGGCACCTGGACCCAGAGCTCTTGCGCTTGTTCATTGAAGCCAAAGTCTACGAGCGCACGGCCCAGGCCTGATCTGACAAGGCCACAGGCCTGTGAGACAATGATCGTTCTGGAGAAATTCATGTCCGAACGAGCAGCTGCCACCATCGATATTGCGGGGATCATGAATCTCCTGCCCCACCGCTATCCCATCCTTTTGGTGGATCGGATTCAGGACTACGAAAAGGGACAATGGATCCGGGGCATCAAGAACATCAGCATGAGCGACCCGATTTTCCAGGGCCATTTTCCCAAGCAGCCTGTCTTTCCAGGGGTTTTGATCATCGAGGCCATGGCCCAAACTGGCGGTTGCTTGGTGATGCAGGACTTCGAGGACCGCGCGAAGAAGGTCATCTATTTCATGGCCATCGATGGGGTCAAGTTCCGCAAACCGGTGGTACCTGGCGATCAGATGGTCATGGAGGTGAAGGTCCTTCAAAACAAGGGCAAGATCTGCAAGATGCGCG
>JAUYES010000424.1 GCA_030691225.1 Holophaga sp.
CACTACCGCTGATAAAGACGGCAACATGGTGAGCCTGATCCAGAGCAACTACCGCGGCATGGGCAGTGGCATGACGCCCGGCGAACTGGGTTTCTGCCTGCAAGATCGCGGCGAAATGTTCACGTTGGAAGAAGGCCAGGCCAATACCTTCGCCCCCGGCAAGCGCCCCTTCCACACCATCATTCCCGCCTTCATGACCAAGGATGGCGAGCCCTTCCTAAGCTTCGGGGTCATGGGCGGCGAGTTCCAACCCATGGGCCACGTTCAGATCGTGATGAACATGGTGGACTTCGCCATGAACACCCAGGAAGCAGGCGATGCGCCACGCATTTCCCACGACGGTTCCCCCGAACCCACCGGCGAGCCCGGTAAGCTACCCGGCACGATCCAGCTGGAGAGTGGCTTCCCCGTAGAAACCATCCAGAAGCTCATGGACATGGGCCACGGCGTGGCCTGGCTGCTGGGCGGCTACGGCGGCTACCAGGGCATCCGCTGGGATCCCAAACAAAGGGTCTACTTCGGCGCCAGCGAAAGCCGCAAGGATGGGCAGGCAGCGGGATACTAACTGCGTCATTAGGGCATGCAGGCGGAGAAATGGCGAACAATCCCTGACACCAAAAATTAGCCACAGAGAACACAAAAACACATAGAACAAGACGGGAGTCGGTGCGCCTGCTCCTCGCCAAACCAAGCATTAACCAAGATCTAGGGTATCTCTCAGTGCCCGGCTGACCGCAGCCATGTGGCTCACATCAGCCGAGCCCAGCCGCTCCACCAAACGATTGCGATCGATGGTCAAAACCTGAGTGCAATTGGCCCAGGAATTTTCCTTCAGGCCAGTTAATTTGCCCTTGGGAATGGGCACGTAGAAAACGTAGGCACGCCCTTGAGTTGTAAGCGGCACCACCATGGTGGTGCGAGCGCCCGGCGCATGGTTGCCCGCATCGGACTGCACGATGAGACCCGTGCGGAAACCACCTTGCTCGGAACCACGCCGTGGGTTCCAATCCACCATCCAGATCTCGCCGCGGGTGCACATGGGCAGGCCGCTCACGGCTTCCTCTTGGAAGACCGAACCACCTTCTCGGGTTTCACCTTGGGTTTGGAATCCATGGAATAGGGATGAGCGCGCTCCACCAGGGTTTCAACTTGAGCCCCCAAGGCGTAGAAGACATCCTGATCCTCCCGCGCATAGGCAGCCCAATCCGCTGTCAGCCGCTTGCGGCGAGCGGTCTCTCGCTCCCTTTCCAAAAGTTCGGTCAGGAAGGTATTCACACTTTGAGAACTGGCCCGAGCCGCCTCTTGCAAAAAGGCCGCTAGATCATCCTGAATGCGCAATGTGGTGCTAAACATGATGCACTTCCTTGCATCATTTTATGATTTTCCCAAAGTGGCGCAAGACCTATCCGCTACACTGGCCTGCTATGGAAAGTCGTGACCGCGCTGCGTTGAATGATCTTTTGCGCCTGCTGGACGGACCCGCAAAGGCCCTGGGGGCCGATGGGGCTCGCCTGCGGTGGACTACGGTGCCGGGCCTGGCCCTTATCCTGGCGCGTTGGGCCAACGAGGGTGGTCGTTTGCGCACCCTGTGGGTGGATGCGCCCACGGAAGCCGAGGCCCAGGCCCTGGCGCATGATCTTGCGGTGCTGCTGCCCGACGCTGGCGTGGCCTATTTCCCCGGCTTCGCACCCTTTGCGGGCGGAGAATCTAGCCCACCCGGCATGGTGCTCAAGGAACGCCTTTCCACGCTGGTGGGGCTGGTGGAACGTCGCGTGCAGATCCTGGTGGCCACGCCCCTGGCGGCCCAGGAAAGGCTGCCCCATCCCACGTGGTTCGTGAAGCAGACGCTCGCGATCACCAAGGGCACGGAGGTTCCCCGGGAATTGCTGCTGGAAACCCTAGTCGACCTGGGCTATCGCCGCACGGATCTGGCCTCGGATCCCGGAGAATTCAGCGCACGAGGGCTCGTGGTGGATATTTGGCCCGATCATCTCGAAGCACCGCTTCGCATGGAATTCTTCGGTGATGAGTTGGAGAAACTCTCGCCCTTTGATCCCGATACCCAGAGGCGTACCGGAAAGGAGCTGGAAACGCTCACGCTTTATCCGCGCTTCGAAGGCGCCAAAGGCACTGGCACAGCTTTGCTCGATGCGGTGCAATCCCGCGCCAATAAAACAACGGAGCCCGATGATGATCTTGCCTTTCGCCGGGCGCGCTTCGCCACTCATGGTCATTTCCCGGGCGAAGAACTCTTCTACCCGATGCTCGGTCAGACCAAGGGCCAGCTCACCCACTGGGTGCCGCCCTGCCTGCGCGTCAAGCTCGATCCCGCCTGGGCCGAAGGGCTTCGGAACGCTGAGAAAGCGCGCATCGATGACAGCCTGACCGTGCTGCGGCGCGGTGGTGTGGTGTGCCCCGATTTCGAGGATCGCTACCTCGATTCCGATCCCAGCCGCACGTCGCTGGTGCTCACCGAATGGCAAGCGGAAGCCACCGTTCCCTTGCAAGCCCAGGCCGCACGGGAATTCCAAGGGCGCCTGAGCGAACTGCACGGTTACCTGCAAGAACTCACGGACACCGGCCATCGCGTGATCCTGGCCGGTTCCACGTCCGGTATGCGAGATCGCCTGGGCGAGATCATCGCCGAGTACGAATTGCCCAAGGCCCACGGCACGGAGGCAGGATGCAGCTCGATGCTGCTACCAATCAGTGCCGGTGTGTATCTAAAAGAACCGCAACTCCTGATCCTGACGGAGCGCGAAGTCTTCGGTCGCAAGGCCATTCCCTCCAAGCCCCAGAAGAGCCGCACTGCCGCCTTTCTAT